>JBDNIM010000405.1:0-6350 GCA_041688295.1 Bacteroidia bacterium | reverse complement strand
TTTTCTTATCTTTATAATTAATCAATTCTTCCTCTCCCTTTTCTATTGCAGGGTTATCCAGTAATTCTTGATCAACTCGCTCCTCAAAATCGGCAGTTGTCATTTGCAGCAATTTTATAAATTGAATCTGCTGCGGAGACATCTTTTGGAAGAGTTTAAAACTCAGTGATTGCTTTAACATAAGTTAAAAAATTTTTTATGTAAATTTATCTGCAAAGTAAATTAATTTTGCTGTGTATTTAAAGTTATTTTTTAAAAATGTATATAAAAGATTTAGCAGCATTCGAAAACAAAGAAATTACCCTCAAAGGTTGGGTTTCAAACAAGCGCGAAAGCAAGGGTTTAGTGTTTATTAATTTAAGAGATGGCAGTGGCGTTTGTCAATGTATTGCCGACCAAACAAAGATTTCTGAAGAGGAATTTAATAGCGCTAGCAAAGCTGGATTAGAAAGCGCGATGGAAATAAAAGGCACTGTTGTTAAAGACGAAAGACAAATTGGTGGATTTGAAATACAAGTTTCATCTTTAAATGTCATCCATTTTGCAGAGGAATATCCAATTGCTAAAAAAGAACATGGCATAGATTTTTTAATGGATAAAAGACATTTATGGTTGCGTAGCCAAATACAATGGGCCATTATGAAAATAAGAAACACCATTATTTTTAGCATTCATCAGTATTTTCAGAAAGAAGGTTTTGTGCAAATGGATGCTCCAATTTTTACAGGAAATGCTTGCGAAGGTACTAGCACATTGTTTGAAACTGACTTTTATGGCGACCCAGCTTACCTTAGCCAAAGTGGTCAATTATATGGAGAAGCAATGGCAATGGCTTTTGGCAAAATATATACTTTTGGCCCAACATTTAGAGCAGAAAAAAGCAAAACAAGAAGGCATTTATCGGAATTTTGGATGATTGAACCCGAAATAGCATTTTGCGACATTCACCAAAACATGGATATTATCGAATCATTTTTACAATTTGTTATCAAAAAAGTGTTAGACGAATGCAAGAACGAATTGCAACTTATTGGCAGAGATACCACTATTTTAGAATCCAGCTTAAAATCTTTCCCTAGGCTAACTTATGATGAAGCCGTTAGAATTATAAAAGGCGAGCAAGATGTAAATGGTGTTAATGGCATCACTTCATTAGAAGTAGAATTAATAGCCATGCAAGAGCAATTTAAAGCCGTAGAAACTGAGATTGCAGAAAGAGAAGCAAAAATTGCAGAACCCGGTATGAAAAAAGGCGAAATAAACTTTAACACTAATAAAGTTGCGACCCTAAAAAGCGATTTAAAGGAAATAGAAGAAAGTTTGAGAAACATTCCACAATGGATTGCAAGTGCTAAAAACTTTAAATATGGCAACGATCTAGGCGGTAGCGATGAAACCGTCATCACCCGCTTATTCGATTCTCCAATCATGGTTTACGATTGGCCCCATGAAGTGAAAGCATTTTACCTAAAACGCAACCCCGAAGACACAAGATTTGCTAGAGGTGTGGATGTTTTAGCACCCGAAGGCTATGGCGAAATTTTGGGTGGTGGCGAAAGAGAAACGGATTTAGAGGCCCTAAAAAGCAAAATCATCGAGCATGAATTGCCAATGGAAGCCTTTGAGTGGTATTTGGATTTAAGAAGATATGGCAGCGTGCCACATGCCGGTTTCGGACTGGGTTTAGAGAGATTGGTTACATGGTTGTGCAAACTAAAACATGTTAGAGAAAGTATTCCATTCCCTAGAATGTACGGCCGTTTGTTGCCTTAGACTATTGAAACTCATAAGCCCCTAAATCGGGGATGCCAACACGCGGGTTTTCCTCAATGTCTAACAAAACAGGAAAACTTACGTCTGCGCTATTCAAAGCTGGAGAATCTAGCTTTAATTTAAAATCATTTTTCTCAATATTTTTAAATTTTGGGTCTGCGTTCAGCTTAAGGTTAACACCCGTAATTGCAATTTCTGACTTAATGATGTTGTGGCTTGGATAATATGGATTAGGCGTGGTATTTTTATTTAAGTCAAAAAATAGTTCTGTTTTATTAGGTCCCCAAATAATTGAATTAACAATAGAAAAGCCAATGTCGAAGGTTTTTATTACAACATTATTGTCATTTCGTAATTGGTTGTTGAAAATAACATGCGGGTCGCGCCTGCCCCCGCCACAATAGAAAGTGCAATGATTAATGATGTATTCTCCGCCATAAACAGCAAAAAAGGAGCGCACACCACAATTATAAATCAACACATTTGTTAAATTAATTTTTGCGGTAACCCCAACAATACCATAAGCACTCATATTATAAACCTTAGAATTAGTAACAACTAAATTAGGATTGCTATTTTCAGGCAAAGAATCTACAGTAATTCCGGTGGTAGCATTTTTTATTTCTGTAAAATTGATTGTATTATTGATACTGCCTCTGTAAAAACGAATGCCTCGCCATTGGCCACCTTTGTTATCAAAATCTTTATACAGCCTATCGCCCTCAAAAATAACGGGACTGGCTTTTGTGCCATTTATAACTAAAGTACCCAAAACATTGAGCGCACCAATCGAAATTATTTTGTTTTTATTATTTACAAAAGTAGAATTAGCCGTGCTGTAAAAATGCACCCCCGCACCAATTGTAAGCGTGTTTCCTATGTTGACAAAAGCCGTGTTCACTATCACATGCGGTTTGTCTGTTTTGTCTATCAGCGTGTTTTGGTCAAAAACAGTGTCTTTATAATAGTAGGCATCCCAACCATAAGCCGCCAACTGCACAAACTGAACATTGCCATTGGTTTCAAAAGAGAGGCTATCGCGAACCAATATAGGATTTAATGTATTATTGGGTTCAAGTGTACATTCAACAAAAACCCAAGTGCTGTCTTTGGGCAAAATATCAATCCCTTTTATTTCCGCACCAAATCTCCCATCCACATTAAAGCGATAAGAAGATCCACTTCCGCCCATTACCTTTGCATTAACAGTTACGGTTTTGTTATATGGATTCTTAATTTTAAACTGTTTGTTGATGGAGCGGGGATAATTGGAATTTGCTAATCTTGTAAAAACAGTATCAAAATAGACTGTGTCTTTCGTGAAATTAAGCGTGCCTTGCGAGGTAAGAAATTGCTTGTCTTTTCTGCAAGAAAAAAGAAAAACCATTATTCCCAAACTACTGTAAACTATAAATGACTTCATTATTTGTGGGTCAAAACGCATTTTTTGTGCCTAAATTGTATTTTTTACTAAAAAATGACATAACACTAGTTTTTAGGCCCTTTGGGTTGCAGTGGTCTAACTTCTAAATTCACTTGGTGCATATTGTCTGGAGATTTTAGAGCATGTAAAATCATTTTTGCAACATCTTCCGGCATCAACATATAATCATGTGGCTTGATGTTTTCGCTATTTCTAAAAAAATCTGTTTTTACGCTGCCAGGATAAACGCAAGTAACTTTAATCCTAAAATCCCTCAGTTCTCTCCATAAGCTCTCGCTAAACCCTTTTACAGCCCATTTTGTCGCGCAATATCCGCTCACCATAGGCATTCCCTCCAATCCTGCTATGCTAGAAATATTAATAATGTGTCCGAAACCAACATTCTTTAGCACAGGAACGGCCAATTTTGTACAATAGAACATTCCATTCACATTGGTTTGAAACATTTCGTCCCATTGAGAAAGCGGCAAATCTTCTACATTAGAAAAATAACCGAGACCTGCATTATTTATTAAAATGTGAATTGATGAATTTTGACTTAAAATTTTTTTAAATGCGGATTCAACTTCCAAAAAATTTCTAATATCCGTTTTTATAAAATTGAAATTTGCATGTTTTATATCGCCTGAATTTCTGCCCAAACCGAAAACGATGCAGCCTTCTTCCAACAATTGTTTACTAAGTTCTGCGCCAATGCCTTTGCTTACGCCAGTAATAACTGCAACTTTATCTTTTAAATCCATGCAACAAAAATAAAGAATATTAGGGCATAAAAAAAGCCCTCCGCATGGCGAAGGACTTTTTTTTAAAATATTAAGCTATTTACTATCTGTTGATAGTAACTTTTTTAGTAGCAATTTGATTTTCAGCAATTACTTTCACAGTGTAAACACCAGAAGCAACATCAGACAAATCAATTGTTGTAGAAGAAGTATTTACATTGATGGTTTTAATTAAAGCACCCACTGTGTTGTAAACCAATACACTCATTTCTGCGCTAACAACACCATTAAGAGCAACAGTGAAAATACCAGAATTAGGATTAGGATATACACTAACAGCATTGTTCATGCTTTCTGCACTATTGATATCAGTTGTCATTGTGAAACATTTAGTTTGAGAACACTCACAACCAGAGTTTGCATCTTTTGCAATCATAGTGATGCAATATTTACCTGGGGCAATGTATCTGTATGACGGACTAGCGCCTGAAACAGAGTTTCCGTCACCTGTAAACCAAGTGTAAGTAACACCTGTTGTAATTCCTACAGGTTTGAAACCTAAACCAGAAGTAGTGGCAGCAGATTCTTTACCAACTATATCGAAGGTACAAGTAGCAGGCAATGGATTGATGTTAATTGTTTTGCTTAATGAATCAGAACAACCACCAACAACCTCAGCTTTCAACTGAACTGTGAAAGTTTGAGAAACACCAGAACCATAAGAATGAACAGGGGCACGAATAGCAGAAGTGTTTCCATCTCCAAAGTTCCAAGTATATTTAATAGTACCTTGATCAAATGTAGTTAAGTTAGCAAAAGGGACATCGCTACCTGCGCAACGGTCTTCAACATTAAATTTAACCTCTGGTTGAACGCCAACATTCACTTCTTTAGTGATTGATGTAGAACATCCATTTTGTAAGTTAGTTGTTAAAGTAACTAATTTAGGACCAACCGATGTCCAATTTTTGTTTGGGCTAGATGCAGTTGAAGTAAATCCATCACCAAAATTCCAGAAAATTGAGTTGTTGCTAGAAAGTGCTTCGCCATTCAAATTAGTAGTATTTGTAAATTGAGTAGCTGTTCTGCTACAAGCAAATGGATATGTAAAGTTAGTGGTTGGAATTTGTTTAACGACAACAGGAACAGTTGAAGTTGCTTCACAACCAAACTCAGAAATAACTCTCAAAACAACATTTTTTGTACCAGCAGATTGGAAATTATAAGTTGGATCTAATAAAGTAGCTTTATTTCCAGCATCATTAAAATCCCATTCACTACCAAATAAACCATTAGCAATTGTAGAGTTGTTTTTGAACATAAATTGAGTATTTAAACAAGTACCTGTAGATTGCGTGAAATTAGCAACTGGACGAGCAAATTGATAAACAAATTTTTGAGTTGCATTGGTACATCCATCAGCAGTTGCAGTCAATTTAACTAAATATCCACCTTGCGTAGCATATTGTTTGAACAAATCATTTTTGTTATTTACATTAACTGGAGCAGAATTGTCGCCATAATCCCAATCGTAAGTAGTAACACCAGAACCACCATAAATAGTTCCGTTTCTTAATCTGATATTAACACCTTCGCAAGCGTTTGTGTTTAAGATTAATGCCTGAGGCACCTCAGTGATTTCTAAAACAAAAGTGGAATCTGTTACAAAATCATAAGGATTAGTTTTTGCTTTTACATTTACTGTATAAGTTCCAAATGCAGCATAAGTATGAATAGGACTTGCTTCATCTGAAGTGTTTCCATCACCAAAACTCCACTCATATTCTAATGCACCAGAACTAACTGAAGATAAATTCTCAAAAAGGATTTCTGTTTTTTCGCAAACAACAGTTGGCAATTTATATCCAATAACACCTTTTGGCGCAACCAAAATTATTCTTTTAAAAGTTGTATCACAACCTGTTGCAAGATTTGTAAAAGTTGTTGAAATTTCGAAAGTTTCATTTTCCATTGGTTTTGCAGCCATAAAGTGAACTTGCATATTTGCAGATCCACTAGCACCTACTAAACTAACTAATGCATTGGCATTAGACATATCAGAAACTTTGATAGCGGAAACAGAACCTCTCCACAAAGAACCATATTGAGAATTCACATAACCTACACGAGAAGGTGCAGTGAAATTATAAACCATTTTCTCATTTGGGAAAGTTAAATCAGGTCTTCCTGTTGTTACAAATTGAGCGTGAACAGAAGACAAAGAAGTGTTTTTTGATGTGATAGAACCACCTGGAGAAGGCGTTATATTAAAGTTAATCAACATTTCGTCATTGCTTGGTACATCATCATTAATGGCCAATTTCAATCTAATAGTGTTTGGGCCAGCAACAGAAAATTTTGTTGGAGTAGGGAATCTAAAGTTTACACTCGCATTTGGTGCAATACCTCCA
>JBDNIM010000404.1:0-5828 GCA_041688295.1 Bacteroidia bacterium | reverse complement strand
GCAAATTATGATTATGGCGCATGGGCAACCAAAATGTCAAACAACAGCGCTTTGGGCATTAGTGTAGTTCGTTTTGGGGTTGATGGCATTGTTAATACTTTTGATTTGATCAGAAATGGCGAAATTGATTATAATAGAGTTACTTCTTTCAACACCTCCGATTTGGCTATTATTTTGAGCTATGCGCGAGAGGAGAAAATTGATGGATACAAAAATATAAGTTTTTCATGGGGTGCCAATGCAAAATATATCAGAAGAAAAGTAGGTCCATTTGCCAAAGCCAATGGTTTTGGTTTTGATATTAGCGCGCAATTAAGCAATGAGAAAAAAGGACTTTCATTTGGTGCTGTTTTGAGAGATGCAACTTCTACTTTTAATAGTTGGCGATATACATTTACGGACGCACAAAAAGATGTATTGGCGGCCACCCAAAATGCGATTCCTAAAAATACACTCGAAATTACATTGCCTAGATTAATTGTTGGAGTAGCAAAACAATGGGAGAAAAAAAACTGGTTATTTTTGGCAGAAACCAACCTTAATTTTACCACAG
This sequence comes from Bacteroidia bacterium, assembly GCA_041688295.1. GTDB lineage: Bacteria > Bacteroidota > Bacteroidia > NS11-12g > UBA955 > JABMMZ01. The sequence goes on along the minus strand of JBDNIM010000404.1, from coordinate 5,275 downwards.
ATGGACAAAGAAATGTTTTGGTTTCTTCTAAATCCTTTAATATTGACCCAACAATTGGGGGCGAAATAGCTTACGAAATTGACAAGAAAACAAAACTGTTTTTCAGAACAGGATTAAATAACTTTCAAAGAAAAACAAATAGCAAAGGCAAAACCGTTTCTTCAGTTGCGCCAAATATTGGATTGGGCATTGTTTTAGAAAACTTTACCCTCGATTATGCTTTAAGCAACCTAAGCGCTATTGGCGATTCGGGTGCAAAATTATATAGTAATATTTTCTCCCTGAAATTGGCTATCAATAAAAAATAAGAGTCTTTCAAAAACCAAAAGGGTTATTGATTTGACTGATTTTATCTTTAAACTCTATCGGGTGTTATAATCTTAAAAATCTTTCATTTAATCCTTATCGGAGGTATTTTATACAGCAAAATTGTATTTATATTTACCCTTTATTTTATATGTAACATCTGTCACAATGAATTAATAAACTTATAGCTAACTTTGTAGAGAAGTTTTAACTTAAAAAAATTATGAAAATCGAACAAATTTATACCGGTTGTTTAGCTCAAGGTGCTTATTACATAACATCTAATGGAGAGGCCGCAATTATTGACCCTCTCAGAGAAACAGCACCCTATTTAGAAAGGCTGAAAAAAGATGGTGTTGTTTTAAAATATATTTTTGAAACTCATTTTCATGCTGATTTTGTGAGTGGACATGTGGATTTGAGCCAAAAAACAGGAGCAATTATTGTTTATGGGCCAAGTGCAAATCCAGATTTTCAGGTTTTGATAGCCACAGACGGTCAATTGTTTGAAATCGGAAATATTAAAATAAAAGCTATTCACACGCCCGGACATACACTCGAAAGTACCACCTATCTTTTATTGGACGAAAATGACAAAGAACAATGTATTTTTAGTGGCGACACGCTTTTCTTGGGCGATGTAGGCAGACCAGATTTGGCACAAAAAGCCAATGAAATTACCCAAGAAGATTTGGCAGGTATGTTATATGATAGTTTGTACAATAAAATTATGCCTTTGCCTAACAATATTATAGTGTATCCTGCACATGGCGCTGGTAGTGCTTGTGGCAAAAAAATGATGAGCGAAACGCAAGACACTTTGGGCAACCAAAAAAGCATGAATTATGCGCTCAATCAGCCTAACAAAGAAGCTTTTATTGTTGCAGTTTTAGATGGTTTGACGCCTCCTCCTGCTTACTTTAAACACAATGTAGCACTCAACAAAAAAGGTTACGAAGGGTTTGATACAGTATTAAACAAAGGTTTGAATCCTTTGACATTGGCAGGTTTTGACGAAATTACAGAAGATAAAACAATTTTGATTTTAGACACAAGACCCCCTGCAGAATTTTACAAAGGATTTGTTCCGGGGTCTATTAATATTGGATTGAATGGAGATTTTGCTCCGTGGGCAGGCAACCTGATTACCGACCCAAAACAGAAGATTGTTTTGGTTACAGAATTGGGCAAAGAAGAAGAAACCATCACAAGATTGAGTAGAGTGGGGTTTGACAATGTTTTAGGCTTTTTGGATGGCGGAGTAGAAGCCTGGAAAAAAGAAAGAGACTTAGATGTTATAAACAGAATAACGCCTTTTGAGTTTGAATCTCAGATTAAAAACGAAGGCGGAAAAGTGATAGATGTTAGAGGGCGAGGCGAGTTCGAAAAAGCACATTTGAAAGTTGCAGAAAACCTAGTTTTAAACAATATTAACGAATGGATTGGCGCAATAGATAAAAACAAAAACTTTTTTATCCATTGTGCAGGCGGATACAGAAGCATGATAGCGGCTAGTATTTTGCAAGCCCGAGGAATAAGAAATTTCTATGAAGTGGAAGGTGGATATAATGCCATTGCAGCCACTAACCTCGAAAAAATTGTTGACACAGGCTGCACTACTTAGCGTTTGTTCTTACTATTTAAATAAACAAAGACACAGAAGGATATTTACCTTTATGTCTTTTTTGTTTTTTAAGTCAAGAAAATTAAAAGTTATACTAATTTTAAAATGGTTTAAACTATTTTAAAATTTTAGCATTATAAATGACGGTATAAATCGAAAATAGTACATACAAGCGTAGTGATGATTGTACTATATTGAAAGTATAATATGTCAAATATTCACATAATTTGTTTGTTTTCAAACATGATTTGGGTTTACTTTTGAAAAAAACGGAAAATCAAAACAAATCCCATAAATTTGTAATTGGATATTAATTTTTACAATGAAATCTTTAAACTATTATTCGCCCATTAAGTTAATTGGAAGAAATACTATACCCAGAAACTTTAATGAGGGTTCTTGTTTTCAATTTAAAAAAGGAGAATATACAATTATTTGCATAAACCCAGCATCTTCTATGAAATACTTTTACCCATGTTTTTATCAAAACCATTGGCTTATTTTTACGCCAAACTTTAGTTGCCCAATTGCTTCAAATATAGAGCCACAAACAGCTTATCCATTGATAAAAAATACAGATGTTTTAAAAGCAGATACAAATTTAGTTGGCATAAGTTATAGAATACTTTTGCCAAAATGTGTAGATTGCCGAAATTATGGAACAAGCAAACCATTTATTAGTTGCAAGAATAAAAGATATATTTCCAAAACAACCCGATATTTTTATTACACCTTTTTTGTCAGCGAAAATGTTTCGTTATATCTTGAAAATAGGTTTGAACTATACAAAGGCAATTGTTTAACAAATCCAGGCTTGGTGTCAGATAGCAATAATATTGTTTCGCCTTGCAGTGATGGCGCTTCTATTTGCAATTTGGGAGGTAATCAGTTTTACACTCTTATTTTAATTGTAAATGCAGACTTTAATCACAAGATATTTATAGAATTTACTAAACATATTATTTCTGAAAATGACTTTGCTTCCAATGCTTTCGATTTTGGGCATATAGAAAACGACACCATCTTGCAATCCACTTTTCAGCCGATTACTTGCCACACAAACTTTACTAGATTTGACCCAAAAAGCAATTATATGTATTTAGAAAATATTTACATTCCCTATCCCGACACATTAAATTTAAAAAGAAAAACAGAATCCAATAGTTTAACTTATAAAAATCTTTGGTTTACATTCACTGCCAGTAGTTTTTTAGATTTAAACCTTGAGATTTTGAAAAAACATTACTTAAATTCATCTATATCGGTCGCTGTTTTCAAATACAATAAACCTTTTGAAAAAAACTTTAGTTTGGTTAAAAACAATAGTTTTGATTCCACCTCAAAAAGTATGAAACTTGTTAAAGATAATTATTATAGCAGCACTTTTAGCAATGGGAATTGTCAACAATCAAGGTATTTTTTGCTGCTTTATAACAATCCTTCCGCAAGTAGAATACATCCTAATTCTTATTCTATTAAATTAAAATCTAAAAAAGTAAACTTAAAATCGGAAGGCGACAATTGCAGCAATGCCGTAACAGGAAACTATCATCAATATGGCGATTATGAACTAAAGGCGATTACAAATTGTAATACTTTTGGAGGCTCTGCTTTTGAAGATGAGCCACAAAAAGATGTAAAATCAACATGGTATAGAATTAAAGTATCCGCCCTAAATAATTTTGATTTAGCAACTTCAGTTTCTGGCAATATTAAAGAATATATTTTGTATGGCGGAACCTGCAGAGCCATGACAAAAATCACCTCTTCAAGAGGAAACAATTCGTATTTCACGATAAATTGCATGGACAGTGGAGAGTATTTCATTCAAGTTTTAAGTCCTGACCACTCAGGCTTGATGCTAGAGGGACAAAAAGTTACAGTTAAAATCAATATACAAGCGCCAATAAATATTAATTGCAAGCCATATAGCTTTAAAATTCCGATTGCTTTTTTTAAATATGCTGGCGGTTGTCAATACCAAGACACCATAAAACTTCAAAATTTATCTTCACAAGGCGATGCCATGGAATATAAATGGTTTTTGAATAATCAGTTTTTTAGCCAAGAAAAAAACCCTTTTTTCACAAGAAAGCATCCAACAATAAAAGATTCAAACATTATAAAACTCATAGCCATAAACACAGATAATATGGCTTCAGATACTATTGATTTTTTATATATCTTGGACAATAATATTTATAAGTTTAAAATAAATGGCCCTGCTTTGTCCTTTTGCAATGATTCTATTCAGTTGAAAATAGAAACTGATTTCCCATATAAAATTTGGCACAATTGGTATAATTCAACTAGAAATGACGCATATAGTTTGAGTAATTTAAAAGAATATAATTTTTCTGGCTATTTATATTCAACCTACTTTTTTGTGAAAGGAGAGATTGACAATTGCAAGTTTTCTGATAGTTTTTACCTTAAGGTTCTTTCCACTTTAAACAGATACAATGACACTGTTTTGTGTTCCAACACGCCTTATAAAATAAAAAACCGTGGTGGTTCTAATGATTATATTTCTATTTATAGCAAAGTTGAGGGATACAATGTTAAACCAGGTGATTCAATTTCGTTTTTGCCACCAATAAATTTGGCTGTTTATTACTATTATAAAAATTGCCAATATGTTGATAGTATATATTTAAAAAACTTTGCCAATCAAAGCAAATTTATTGACACAGGTATTTGCATAGACCAAACCCCATTTTCTATGAACTTGGATGCAGGCGATGCCCACAATTATGACTGGTGGAAGATGAACAACTACAGTCAAATTTTGCCAATTAACAACTATGGGAATTACAAAGTTTATAGAAAAGACTTGAACAATTGTAACGACAGCATTTCCTTCAATGTTTTTAATAGTTGCAAATTTACAGTTTTTATTCCTAATGCCTTTTCGCCTAATGAAGACCTAACCAACCCGACTTTTGGTCCGCAAATTTCTGGCCAATTCTTAAAATATGAGATGGCTATTTATAACCGCTATGGCGAGAAAATATTTAACACAAAAAATAACGAAACATGGAACGGAACTTACAAAAGCAAACAAATATTTCAAGATATTTATACCTATAAAATTACTGTTTACGACATAAAAAACAAAGCCTACTTTTTTAGCGGGACTATAACTCTTTTAAAATAAAAAAAATTTGCCTTAATCGTATTCCATTTTCATTAAGCCAAAATAGGGTTACATAAAATGGAAACAGATAAACAGCAAAAAACTTTACCTTTGCTTTTTAAAATCAATTTACAATTGCTTCGTCTAAAAGTACTTTTTCTCTTTTTTTTATATTTTAGTTTTTTTTAAAGGCTCAACAAAGCTATATT
>JBDNIM010000403.1:0-1335 GCA_041688295.1 Bacteroidia bacterium | reverse complement strand
TGTTGATTCAAATGCCTTAAATTTGTTTTTAACAAATGAATATCCGATTAACAATGCACCTGCAAGAGCGATTTTTTTTAACATTATAATTTGTTTTGCCTTTTAGTTTTATTTAAAAGACAGTACAAAGATTAGTTTATTAAAAACCTCGATTGATAAAATTTGATTGAAAGTATATAAATGTTTATATATTTAGATAAATATTTATATACAAAAAAAGCCTAACAATTGAATGCTAGGCTTTTTTTTAATGTTTGATAGCTGTTACGGGCTATCTATTTGGATTAACTAATGGGATGCAAATATAGTATATAAATAGTTATATGCAAAAAAGTATTTATAATTTAAACGCTAATCCAAAATTTAGAACATCAAAATCCATTCCCTTTTTTTCATTTTGGGTTAGTGTTGTGAATTTTGTGTCATTCACATAATAGGTGTATGTTGGCTTAAAAGTTGTTTTTTGCCATTGGTATATTGTGCCAATGAACAATTGTGTTTTTGATGAAAGGTTGAAATTCAATCTTAAATTAATATTAAAATTAATATTGGTTGATTTGTTTTCATCTTTTTTTAAAGCATACCTATCTAAAGTTGCTTTCTCAATATAATTCAATGTGAATGAATTATCCCTACAACTAGAGATTCCCAAACCTATGTTTGAAGAAACCTCTATTGCTTTTATGATATTGAACTTAGAAGCAAAGCCAAAATTTAAAGATGTAATATTGTATCGTTTGGAAGACGCTGCATCATTTATAAGTGTGTTGTTTCCAATTTTGGACTGATAGTCTTCTAAATCAAAACCAATGCCTGTTGTATTGTATTGGATATAATAGCCAATGTTTTTTTCATTCAGCGATTCAAACATCAAATTAAAGTTTGAGCCAATTTTGCCAAAGCCTTGGCTGCTGTCATTAATGTTTGTGCCTGAAAATTTTCCAGTTGGATTTGAAAGCCCAAAGCCGAATGAGATTTTTTTTGATTGAGCAAATATGCTTGTGCATATTAGTAGTGCTGCTGTTAGGATAGATTTTTTCATTTGTATTTTTTTTATTTTAAAAGTTCTGATATTAGTACAATAACAATAATGATGCCAGCAAGAATGGAACCATGTATTAACTGCTGTTTTCTAAAATTATTATTCATTGGATGCAAATATAGTTTAATTTTTGTATTCAAAACTCCATAAGTGCTTTTTCAGCGGCTTTTTGTTTTGCTATTTTTTTATTTATTCCACTTGCAGAATAGATTTTACCATTTGGCAATTCTATTTCAATTGTTATGGTTGGATTGTGGTCAGCACCTGTTTTGTTTGTTACTCTTGTAACCATG
>JBDNIM010000402.1:0-16072 GCA_041688295.1 Bacteroidia bacterium | reverse complement strand
ATTTTAGAATATTTTTCGCCAGCCGTTCAGTTGGGTTTAACAGCCACACCAAAACGCAAAGACAATGTAGATACTTACAAATATTTTGGCGAACCAGTTTATGTCTATTCACTCAAAGAAGGTATCAATGATGGTTTCTTAACGCCTTTCAAAGTAAAACGCATCAAGACAACGCTTGATGATTACATCTATACAAGCGATGACCAAATAATTGAAGGAGAAATTGAAGAAGGTAAACAATATGTAGAAGCCGACTTCAATAAAATAATTGAGATAAAAGCAAGAGAGGCAAAGCGTGTTCAGATTTATATGGACGAAGCTAACCAAAAAGAAAAGGCAATTATTTTTTGTGCCACACAAGACCACGCTGCCGCAGTTCGTGACTTGGTAAACCAATACAAAGGTAGGGGCGGATTGAAATCCGCCCATTCTACCGACCCAAATTATTGTGTTCGTGTTACAGCAAATGATGGAGAAATAGGCGAACAGTTTTTAAGAGAATTTCAAGACAACGAAAAAACAATTCCAACCATTTTAACAACATCGCAAAAACTTTCCACTGGTGTCGATGCAAGAAATATTCGCAACATTGTTTTGATGCGACCAGTAAACTCAATGATAGAGTTTAAACAAATTGTAGGTAGAGGAACACGTTTATTTGATGGCAAAGACTTTTTTACCATTTACGATTTTGTAGATGCTTACCATCATTTTGCAGACCCTGAATGGGATGGAGAACCTTTAGACCCAGAACCAACAGACCCCAAACCGCCAACACCACCAAAAGAATCAAAAGAGCCAAAAGATGGTGACGATGAAGGTGGTGAAAAAGAAAAACGCAAACGCATTAAAATAAAACTGAAAGACGGAAAGGAAAGAGAAATACAATCAATGATTTCAACTTCGTTTTGGAGTGCAGACGGCAGACCCATTTCAGCAGAAGAATTTTTGAATAATTTGTTTGGCGAGTTGCCAAACCTTTTTAAAAGCGAAGATGAATTGCGGACACTTTGGAGCAATCCAATTACCAGACGGACGCTTTTAGAAAAACTGGACGAAGCAGGTTTTGGAAAAGAAGAATTAAGCACTTTACAAAAACTAATTGACGCAGAAAAAAGCGACTTGTTTGATGTGTTGGAATATGTGTTTAACAGCGACATTAAGCCAATGACAAGAGAAGCAAGAGTTGCAGCAGCACAAGCAACAATTTTCGCCTTGCTTGACAACAAACAAAAAGAGTTTATAGAATTTGTATTGAGCAAATACATTGAAACAGGCGTTGAAGAACTTGACCAAGAGAAATTACCAATCTTGCTGACTAATAAATATCAATCGTTGGAAGATGCGAAAGAAATTTTGGGTGACGTTGCAAACATCAGCAGACTGTTTATAGAATTTCAACAGCATTTATACAAACGGAAAGCAGCGTAATTACGGGTCATAGCCGACATACAGTCAACGCTTCGCAATCATACACATTTGCAAGCCAAGCCATGAGACGCCCGTTGAACTTAATCGGACATTTTCTGACCCCTGATGGAGTTATCGTTGTTGGGTTTTATTAATTTTGAGAGAAATAAATTACCTTCTTTTTTTTCTCTACCAAAAGAAACACCATACTCAAGCTCCATTCTATTGTAGGGATAATTGTATTCACCATTTAATTTAATTAAATACAGTTGCCTTACGGCTTCTTCGGGCGTTACTTTAATTTCTTTTTTTCGCACAAGGCAAATGGCATAATAGCCTGTTTCGTCTTCTTTTTTTATTAATGTCTTTTCAAGTTTTTGTATTTGCTCATGGCTAAATTGGGTTAGCTTGTAGTTAGAGTCCTTGAGTATATCTTATAAAATCAAATTTTAAATACTTTTCAATTTTTTAAGAGTGTAAAGGTAATTTATGAAACTTAATGAGTAACAAAATTAACATTCAAATTATTGACAGCAATTTCATTGTTATTATAAGCAACACAAACCACCCCCAAAAAACCAAGCTCTCCTCCAAAAACAACCCGTTTTTCTTCGCTAACCCTTTCCGCCTCTTCGCTAAAGCCTTCCGCCTCTTCGCTGACCCTTTCCGCCACTTCGCTGCAGTCTTCCGCCTCTTCGCTGCCCCTTTCCGCCTCTTCGCTAACCCTTTCCGCCACTTCGCTAACCCTTTCCGCTTCTTCGCTAACCCTTTCCGCCACTTCGCTACAGTCTTCCGCTTCTTCGCTAACCCTTTCCGCCACTTCGCTACAGCCTTCCGCCAGTTCGCTGCCCCTTTCCGCCAGTTCGCTAAAGCCTTCCGTCAGTTCGCTGTCTCTTTCCGTCACTTCGCTAAAGCCTTCCGTCAGTTCGCTAAAGTCTTCCGTCAGTTCGCTAACCCTTTCCGTCAGTTCGCTAAAGCCTTCCGTCAGTTCGCTGACCCTTTCCGACTTCGGAAGCCCCTAGCGAACTGCCGCCAACCCTTATAAAGACAGGGAACTTTGTTCTCTTTTTGAAGGAAAGCATCAAAAATGGAGAGCCGTCTCTTAAAAATGGATAGCCAAACAACGAAAATTTGCAGCATGAGGGCGAACAATTGCAATTTTTTATTAAAAATGTTAAACCCATGATTGTATTCCATCCGCCCAAAGTCATATATTTTACAATGGATTTCAACTATTTGAAAAACAAAGGCAGGTTTTTTAAAAATTAACACAATATTTCTACAATAAGCCCCGTTATACTATTAACTTTATAAATATATATTATGTCAGACGAAATTAAAAGAATCTATTCAGGTAGCGATGACTACATGTTAGAAACAGCAAACACTCTCCACCTTATTTTTGCTGCAAACATTGCCCAATTCACAGCCTTCGACACCAAACTCGATGCGCCCTTTTCGGCAAGTTGGCTCAATAAGATTGACCTAGCAGGCACTGTTGTCAGAGACAGCCAAATTAAAGACATTCAAGCCCAAAAAACAATGGAGGTTTTGGATGTGTTAACAACTAGCAAAACAAAGTATAACGAGGTAAAGTATTTTGCTAAAAAAGCTTTTCCAACCAACAAGGCCAAACAAGCCGAATTTGGCACAGACACTTACGATGACAACCGAAAAAGTCAAAGTAAAATGATTGCCTTTATGGACGAAATGCACAAAGCCTGTTTAAAATATCAAGCAGAGCTGATTGTCGTAGGCATGACATTGGGAAAGATTACGGAAATAGACACCCTAAGAACCCAACTTCTGAATGCCAACACCAACCAAGAAGGATACATTAAAGGCCGCAGCGTGTTGACCCAAGACAGGATTATAACCCTGAACGAGTGCTATTTGGACACGATGACGGTGATAGAAGCCGCTCAAATTGTGTATATCAACGACTATGCACGCAAAAATCAATTTGTGTTTAACCCAACTAACACAAGCATTGTTGACACAGAAATTGTTCCGTTGGAGTTAATAGACCTAACGCCCGTTTCGGTTTTTACCATAGCCTACGAGCCAAGCCGATTATACACCCTAACCAACAACGGGCCGGGCAATGTTAGTTTTTATATTTCGGACAATCCTGTGATTAGCACTTTGGAACTGTTGCTAATGCCAGGCGATGTAAACACATTGCGAGCAGACCAATTGGGTTTGTTGGGCAACACTTTGTTTGCAAAGCAAATGCCCAGCGCTTTTACATTCGTTAATATAATAGTGGAAATCAACCTAGAGTAAACGATTTTTTCATAAATATTAGTTTTATATTTTATTAAACCTGCCGGATGGCAGGTTTTTTTTGTGGGGTTGTGAAAATCATTGCAATCATAAAAGTCAAACAAATCATAGTTCAGACAATTTAAAAGAACCTGCCGCAAGGCAGGTTTTTTTGTGGGGTTTTGTTTTGTGGAATAATGGATTATATTTGCAAGCGTGAAAATGAAATATGTAACACATTATGGCACATATATACAAGTTAGGCGACACCTAAAGACCCAACGCAGTAAACCTTAAAAGTACAATAATTGAGTAAATGGAAAAAATAGAGAATTTATTAAATCAAGTAACAATTATCAGCAGAAAAAACGCTGAAATACTAGATGCAACAGGTGGACGATTTAATATGTTTCGAATGTGTGGCGTAAATCATTATGAAAATACACATTCAGCAATTATCGCAGAATTTTTAAATCCGAATGGAACACACGGTTTAAAATCCAAAATGCTCGAATGTTTTATTGAAACATTGGGAGAATACTTTATCATTAAAACTTTCAATTATGAAAAATCACGAGTTCAAACTGAACATTCAACAGAAGAAGGACGAATTGATATTTTACTTGAAGATAATCAGAATAAAGCGATAATTATTGAAAATAAAATATATGCTAACGACCAACCTGAACAACTAAAACGATATAACAGGTATGCTCAAACTTATAAGAATGGCTATCAAATACTTTATCTGACACTTTTTGGAGATGACGCATCTCAGCAAAGTGGCGAAGGTGTTTCTTACCTCTCAATTTCTTACAAAGAAAATATAATAAATTGGCTTGAAAAATGTGTTGCAATTGCTTCTCGATTCCCAATTGTAAGAGAAACAATTATTCAATATATTAACCATTTAAAAAAATTAACCAATCAAGATATGGATACAAAAAATAAAGAGGAAATAACAGAAGTTCTATCAAAAATAGAGAATTTAAAAGCTGCTCAAGTAATTTATCAGAATTACGCAGCTACTTTTAATCATATCATCAAAAAACATTTTAATCCAAAAATGGAAGAGTTTGCAGGACAAAAAGGATTAGAATACCACTATGAAAGAAGTGAGGAATTTTATGTGAGATTTCATTTTACAAACCCAAATTGGGAAGGAAAATGGTGGATAGGTTTTACTTTTGAAGAAAATCGTTGTTCTTATGGAATATGTAATAATCCTAACATAGATAAAATTTCAGAGGAAAATAGAAAAACTCTTCACGAACATCTAAATGAATTAGAAGTATACTCTCGCGAAGAAAGTAATTGGTGGCCATTTTATGCTTATTTCCCCAACTTATCACTTGAAACTTGGGAAAGTGACATCATCAATAGTGATATTTTTCTAAATGATTGTAAGGAAAGAATAGAAAAATTATTAACTGCAATGGAAAGAATAGCGATTTAACCGTAAAAACAAAAATAAACGATTGCCTAACAGCAGTGCTCGTTGCACAACTACAAAAACGAGGTAATTAGGCTGAAAATATGGAAAATTGAAAAACAAAAACTGCTGAATATCAAACTATTGAAAAATTAAATCTTGCGAAAAAATAATTGAAATAGCCTTAAATTTGAACAATAAATATGCGTGATATTTTAATCGTAATGTTGGGTGGTGCCATTGGCACATTTTATAGATATATTTTAAACAACTATTTTGCAAATCTTTTTGCCGTTTCAATTGGCTATGGCACAGCAATAGCAAACATAAGCGGTTCGTTTTTCATAGGTTTGATTTATGGTATTGCAGAGAACAATAGTTTCAACCCCAGTCTAAAATTGTTTATTATTGTTGGCCTTTTGGGCGGTTTCACAACCTTTTCATCCTTTGCATTAGAAACCATCAACTTTATAAGAGATGGCGCAGTAAAAAAAGCAATCCTCTATTTTGTTTTCAACAACTTTGTTGGCATCGGAATGGCGTATTTGGGCATTTTGACTTCCAAATTGTTTTAACACCAATTACATTGTTTCGCAATATAATTTTATCTCTTCGCAAAAAGCATCCATTTCTTCTGTATTGGCAAAATAGCCTTTCTGAAAACTAATAATTTCGCCTGTTTCCTTTAATCTAAAATTGATTTCATACAATTGGTAATTAACTTTATCCACCTGGTCCCAACGCAAAAAGCGAGGCTGCTGATAAAGATGAAAACAATATCTAACGCCATCTGTATCGGTTGTCAAAAATGTATTTCTTTTAAAAAAAGCAAGTTTCAGTTTGCTTAAAACGAGATAAAAAACAAAAAATATCGGAAAGCCAAGAAAAGCCAACCATCTGAAGTTAGGAAAAAAATAAATGCTAATAAAAAGAGCGATGATAAAAAAAGTGGCCATTACGGGCGATTCTGCTTTAAATCTATTGATTTTGTATTGTTTCATGATGGGGAAATATAATAATTTGTGTGTGTTATTTAATTGCGAAACTCCAAATCGTAGGCAACAAATCCTTTAATAATGTCGCCATTACCCTCTTCGCCATTATAATAAAACTGAATGGTGTTTTCGCCATTAACGAATAGCGAAGCATTAATTTGTGCTGTGAAATAACCAACTTGATTGGATTTTCCGTTGGGCTGAATTGCGATGGCTTGGTTGGAGTTTTGGTTTAAAATAAGAAAGGCTTCACTGTTGCTATCTATGCCTTGTGCCAACACATAAACCATTACTTTTGGTGGCAATGTGGCTTTATTAATATTAATAGACATCGGCTCAGAAGCCACTTGGTTAGGATTTTTACCCAATTGTACAACAAAATTGCTTCGAAAAGTTTTTGGTTTGCTTTTGTCCCAACTAAATACCTTAACAGCTCCATCCTCGCAAGCATCAAAGTGAAATTCCATTTTTTGCTCAACAAATTGTTTCGCCCTTGGGTCGGTTAGTGCATTCTCAAAATAATAGTCAGCCAACACCCACCCCCTGTCATTTTGATTATATGTTTTTACCAATTGCTCAAATGTATAAGCGCTGTTGCGCCTGTTGTCGGGCAGGTTTTCAATATATTTTCTTTCTTTCTCTGGGTTTTTACTCCATTTTGGGTTCAGGTGCATTTGTCTAAACCATAAAATACTATCTGTTCTTAAATAAAACTTAGGCGCATCTTGCACCGTGGCCATAATAATGTCGTTTTTCCGCATTTTATCTCTGATGTAAATACAAGGCTGTTTCCAATTAACAAAATGTATTTCTGAAAGTTCTTTTTTCACAACATTGCCGTGTGTTTGCGTTGTAAGCAAAGATTTTATCTCTTCTCTTTGGCAAGAAAAAAACAAAAGCGCAAGAATAGCAACTGTGCTCATTTTTTTATAACCGCTATTATTTTCGTTCCAGTTCTTATTTAAATATGGAAGAATAACAAAGAAAATAAAATAGATAGCATAAGCAGTGCTTAAAAGAAAAATGGGGTAGATATAACTTAAATATTTGGAATGTGATGGTTCTCTGAAAATGAAACTCATCAACAACATCGGGATAATGTAGGCAGAAAAGAGGAAGTAAGCCAGTTTTCTATTTTTAAACCATGCAAAAACAATCCCCAAAAACCCTAAAAATGGAATATACTTAAAATCAGTATTTACCACATCATAATATAAATCATAAGTTTTGTAGGCATTTTCTCCTGCAAATGTTTTTAAAACCAACTGCATATTTGGCAAAATCAAACTTGCAATGTTCGGTGGCAAAAACAATTCAATAATAGGGCGCATTAGCGTGTTTCCAATCGATGTAAACATAAAGAAAACAGCCAACACATTTAGATAAAACAAAATATTGTAAGCATTTAATTTTAGTGGCGAACTTTTTTTGGTCACCCAAGATTCGATGGCCACAAAACTGCCATAAAACCCAGCAGTAAAGATAAACAAAAAGCAAATTAACTGACTCAACATTGACAGCAAAAGGGCTATCAATAAAAGACCAAGATACTTTGGATTAACCCCTATTTTTTTAAATAGATTGTCTTTTTCTGTTGGTTTCTCCAACATCAGCCAAAAGCATAATAACAAAGGCACATAAAAAGCGGCAACCATTCCATAGGGCCTGTCCACACGGCTCCAAAAAATAAGATAAATAGAACAGGTAACCAAAAGTGCAGCAATCAACCCAACCTTATAATTAGCCACTTTTTTTCCTAAAACAAAAATGGCAGGAACGATAGCAGCCCCAAGCAAAGCAACGGGAAATCGCATGGCAAACTCATTTTTACCAAAAACGAAACAAAAAATGGTGTTGAGCCAAGTTAGCAAAATGCCATTGTTTTCGCCATGTTTAAATTTTCCATGAATGGCTGCTATTGCGTGCATATATTCATCAACCCAAAGCGATAAAAAATCTATGCGATAGAGCCTGATAGCCAACGCAAGTATGCCTAGGAGTATTGCAATTTTTAAGGCATTTTTTTCAATAAAGCCAATTGAGCTTGTTGGTTTAGGCACTTGTTTAACAGTGGGTTTTGAAACTATTTTACTCATTTAACAAAAAATCTTTTTACTATTAATATCAATGTCTTTTTAATGGTTCGGCTAACATTCATTTTGCTCATGCCGCCTTTTTGGTCATATCTTAAAATCAAAGGTGTTTCGCCAAAAAGCAATTTCCTTTTTCTTAATTTTAACAAAATATCTACCAAAGCCTGAAAACCGTCTTGGTCAAAAAACCGGTCGCCATACTCTGCCATTGCTTGTTTTAGCACATCGGCCCTGATAGCACGATAGCCACAGGTGTAGTCTTTTACCCCTCTAATTGGAAACAAAACTCTGAAAATATAAGAGGCTGCAATGCTCAGTAATTTTCTATACCAAGCCAAGCCAATTACACGCGCGCCTGGCTGAAAACGAGAGGCAATCACAACATCATGTCCTTCTATAATCATACGCATCAATCTTAAAATGAGGCCTGGATTATGGGTGGCATCTGCGTCCATCGTAATTATAACATCATTAGGATTTGAATCATTTACTGCTTTATAGAGCCCGTCTCTGATGGTTGCGCCAAGCCCTTGATTTACCTCATGAATAATAAGTTCGATGGGCATTTCTAAGGATTTTTGTTTTACAATCGCTTCTGTTTGGTCTATGCAACCATCGTTTACAACATAAACTTTATATTCATTTTTGCTATCCACCTCAAGCGCAAACCGAATTTGGTCTAATAAATCACCAATGTTTTCTTCTTCATTATAGGCCGGCAAAACAACTAAAATGCGTCTCGAAGAATTTTTATATTGCATTGTTTTATTCAAAATAATTTTTTAAAGATTGCACCTTGTCATAGTTGTCTTTATACCATTTAATGGTTTTCTCCAAACCTTGTTCTATCGAAACCTTTGGCTTGTAACCCAACTCACTGGCCGACAAAAAAGTATTGCTAACCCTGTCTTTCACTTTGTCCCATGCTCTCGCAGGTTTAAAAATAATTTGAGACATAGAATTGGTATGTTCTTTAATAATTTCTGCCATTTTCAGAATCCCTGTTTTTTGTCCTGTGCCACCATTAAAAATCTCGCCATGGTGTTTCTCACTCAAACAAGCCGCAAGCATTAAGTCAACCAAATCATCTACATAAGTAAAATCACGGGTTTCTTTCCCTGTTCCTGTAATTATTAAATCTTCATTGTTCAATGCTTTTTCAATAAAATTGGGAATAACATTCCTGTATTTTCCCGCCATTTCATAGGGGCCATAGGTATTGAAAATACGAATAGAAACAGTGGGCACATGAAATAAATGTGCGTAATATTGGGTATAAAGTTCGGCCGTATATTTATTAATAGAATATGGTGTTTCCGAAGGATATATAAATGCGTCTTCGTTCATGTTTTCGGCTGTGCCATAAACACAGCTGCTGCTTGCATAAATGAATTTCTTCAGGCTTTTATGAGATTTCAGGATTTCCAATAAGCCAACTGTTCCAACAATATTGGTTTGAATATCACTAAAAGGATGGTCAACCGAGTTTTGGTTGGCAAAATGGGCCGCCAAATGAAACACAAAATCGAACTCATGTTGATTGATAACAAAGTGTAGTTTGTCCATTTTGTCGATGTCCATGCCTACAAAAATGATTCGTGGATCATTGGGCAAAAAAACCGCCATTCCAGACGACTGATTGTCCATTACCAATATTTTTGAAACACCTTCGCTCAAAAGTCTTCTAACTAAATTATTCCCGATGAACCCAGCGCCCCCTGTTACCAATACTCTTGCGTTTTTTAACTCAATATTTTGCATCAATTTTTAAAGATTCGAAACTAAACCAAATCAATGGCTTAAACAATTATTTTTTTCTTGAATAATAAATTGATGTTTTTGCCGTTTAAGAATAAAATGGCAAAAGAAATAACTAAACACAATTTCAACAATTATCATGAAACAATTATTCATCACAATCGCCATTTCCTTACTTCTTTTTATTTGCATTTCTGCTTTTAAAAACACAGAAACAACAGCCATTCCATTTGAAACTGCTATTGCTCAAAAACTCATAAAAATAGAGTTTGAAAACAATCCGTCTGGCTCTCACTACCTTAACCCTATTTGTGCAAAAATTACAAATTTAAAGTCAGACCAAATAGAAATCCTGATTGAAAAAGGCACAATGCTGTATCCCGAAGATGACGAAATGCAAACAATTGTTCTTTCAAATGATGCGAGAATTGCAATGTTGCCAAATCAAATAAACAAATCGGCAAACCTTGCAGGGTTTTGCACAGAAAGCCATGACCACGCACCAGGCACCCAAAAAATGAAATACAAACTGGGACTAAAAGCAAAAGAAAACCTTCAAAAACTAATCTATTTTATAGCAAGCAATAAAATAGAAAACACATTGGAAGGACAAACAGCGGTTTGGACACTATTGAATAATAGCAATTTATCGGAGGTGGTTGGGTTTGATACCGTTAAAGTGAAAAACCTTGCTGTTTTCTTATCAAAACTAACAAACAAAAAATGCCGCCTCCGCCATCTACCAACGATTATAAAAGAAATTATTACACCACAACTTATCAAATGAAAGCAGAAATTGGCGGCAACTTTTCTTTTCAAAAATCAAAGCCCTTCAAAGCCAGAATTGCCATGTTTGACACCAATAATATTTGTGTCAGAGAACTTTTTTTAAACGAAAATTGCCCTGCGGGTATTCAAAAAGTATCCTATAAATTTGATGCTTCTCAATTTACGGATAAATATTATTACATTAAATCTATCGTTGATGAGAAAATAATTTTTAACAGCAGATACGACATTAAAAATGGGGAAATAAAACGAATGAATTGAACGCAAAAAAGCGCAAAACACTTTAAATTTAAGCAAGCCAAAACAGAAGCCCACCCTTTTAAAAATATCTTGACATACTGTGGAAACATTTAAAACAATGTTTTTTAAAATTGTCCGTTATTTGCAACTAATGAAACATATTGTTTTTTACCTATTATTTTTCTCTATCATTGGCTCTGTTTCTATATTTGCGCAAAACGATGCAGACAAAACCATTGATGTCAATATGAAATATAAGCCCGTTTTGATAGATGCATTTAAAATTGAGGCAGTGCCCGTTTTAGAAAAGCCTATTGTTAAACCACCTGCTTTCTCTTATAATATCAAATCTAAACAAGTGGAAACGCCCAAAATTGTGAACCCAATTCCAGCTGCCGATTTGTTTAAAAAAGAAGAAAGAGATTTCCCATCTAGCTTTGTAAAACTTGGATATGGCAATATGAAAACACCTTTGGCTGAGTTCTATTTAAACAATAAAAAAGACCCAAAATACAGTTACGGTGCGCACTATCGTTTTTTGCAAACCAACTCGGCCTTAAACAATTCTTTTGCTGATTTTACAGACCACAATGCCAAAGCATACTTAAGAACCTATAACGCAAATGGCGAATTTGGATTGGAAGCCAACTACAAGCAACAGCTTTATAATTATTATGGTTATAATTCTGATTCATTTACATTGGGCAAGAATGAATTAAAAAGACTGGCAAGAAACTTTGATGCCAATGTTTATTTCAACAGCACAACCACAAAAAAAGATGGCGTAAAACACCGCTCTTCTTTCAATTTCTATAACTTTCAATGGGACAATGGAACCGAAAACCAATATGCACTTAAATCTAAAATATATGGCAGTGTTTCTAATTTCAACGACCTAGAAAACGGCATTTTGAGCGCAGACATTGGCATTGACTACAATACTTTTAAAAGAGAAAATATTAAATTGAACCGTTTGTTTATTCAATTCGACCCTCGATTTAATTTTGTATATGATGGATTAAAAATTTCTGCTGGTTTCAACGCTACCGTTCTTTTTGATGGCAACGACACCGCCAAGCCTTTTATCAACCCCGTTATAAGAGCAACCTACCCTATTATTGAAAATGTAGCGGAAATTTATGCTGGAATTGATGGAAGATACCACAAACAATCGCTAAGAAACATTTATAATTCTAATCCTTTTACCAGCCAATATGAGTTAACAAATACTTTTGATAACATAAAAGTATATGGCGGTTTTTTTGCAAAAGTGGGTTCGAGTGCGGATGCAAATTTTGAAATCAATTATTCCGATGTTTCCAATATGCCTTTGTTTGTTAGCCAAAGAGATTCACTAAACTCTTTCCGTATTTTATATAAACAACTAAGCGTTTTAAAGTTTTCGGGTGCTTTAAATTATAGCTTTAGTGAAGTGGTAAGATTCGGATTATCGGGCAATTTTTATAATTATGAAGTTACTGGCGAAAAAGAAGCTTGGCAATTGCCAACTGTAGATGGTAAACTGAATGCTAAATTTAACATCAAAAATAAAATTTACCCTCACTTAGACATTGTGGCTATGGGCATTCAAAACACCAAAACAGAAATTTCATCGACCCAAAGTTCATTTAACAAAATAAAAGCTTTTTACGACATTTCTGCTGGTGTAGATTTTAGATTTAAAAAGAAACTATCTTTATTTGTGCAGGCAAACAATCTAATGGCTTCAAGATATCAACGCTGGTATAATTACCCTAATTTAGGGTTTAATATCATTGGCGGATTGACCATGATTTTCTAAAAAAAAACATCAAGTTTATAATTTATCGTGGTTTAACTGCATTTTTTAATTTCCATTAAAAAAACTATAATGCCGTAGCAGTATTTGTAACTGCAAATAGGCAAAAATTACATACTCTCGATAATGCTGTCCAAACTATTCTGCCAATTTCTTGTAGATTGAAAAATACCGTTTACCCATTTCTCTTTGTCCAAAAGCATTGTAATGAACCGTATCAAAATTATTATACATTTTTGATATTATAAATGGAATTTCTGAGTCAATAAATTCAGTTTTAGAGTGCCTGTCAGGCAATGTTTTGATAATATTTTGAAATGCAATTCTCCTTGGATTTAAATTGACCCAATATGGCACCATGCCACCTGCTAAAAAGTAAAAGTTTTGATTTGGAAAAGATTGAAAAACATCACTAACAAATTGGTCTAAATCTGTTTTGTAATTGAGATTATTTAAAAGAATATCTCTTTCTGCTTGCTGCCATAAAATTGCTTTGAGTTGACTGCCTTTATAATTCTCCAAAACCCAATCCACTCTAGCTATAGCATCATCAAAACACACATTGCCTTTGTTCCATTGTTGGTCTATAAATCCAGTATTACCTTTTCCGCAAGGTATGAGTAATACTTTTCGATTTTTATCTAATATATCATTTTGATATAGTTTAGCAAAAGTTAATCCAAATCCATTTCTATCAACCCTTGGATCCCAATGTTCTAGCGGGTCTTTGGCTTCAATTATTTTTAAATTATTGTTTCCATGTCTTCCTAATTGTAAAACGCCATTGCTTACTTTATCAATACTAGAATCTATCCCAAATCCATTTTGTGTATTGGATTGACCTCCGATTAAAAATATATCAAACTTTGCAGTTTCTTTTTCTGCTTTTTTTTGACAGGAAAATAATAAAAAAAAACTTGTTAAAACAATCAATATCCTCATCTTAAAATCGTTATCGTGCCTTTTGTTATATAATCCCCATTATTGGTTTTGGCCTTAAAAACATACATATATACCCCTTGTTCTTGTGCTTTGGGTCGCCATTCTTCATCGGGGTTGTTCGATTCAAAAACCTTTTCGCCCCAACGGTTGAATATGCTAATTGTGTAGCTTTTTATGCCAAATGTGCTGATTTTAAAAACCTCATTAATGCCATCTCCATTAATAGTGATGGCGGTGGGCAACCAAACAATACTTTCGTAATTTAAACAAACGGTGTTGCTTTCGCTAAATATAGAGGTGTTGCCATTTTGGGTGGCTAAAATTTTATAGCATTTTTGAATCGCTCCGTTTTCTAAAAAATTAGCATCTTTATAGCTGCTGTCTTTTGTTTGGTGGATGAATAAATCATTTTGGTTTTTAACCTCCAATATTGTGTAATCCTTAACTCCATTTGCCCAATTTAGATAAGGGCTCCATTGCAAAACCGCTAATTCTACACTTGCTTTTTTTGCGGTAAGCAAAATCGTTTTGCCTTCGTTGCTTAGCTGTGTTTTTTGAAGGCAAACATCCGTTGCCTTAATTTGATAAAGGTAGCTTTGGGCATTTGTGTTGGTTTGGTCAATAAAAAACGAATCTTGGGTGTTTGCAATTGGTAAATTGTTTTTGAAAATTTGATAGCCATTGGCAAAAGGCACATTTTGCCAATATAAAAGTGCGTTTTCATTGTTTAGCACTGTGGCAGCAAATAGCAAAGGGCTGCTTTGTGTGTTTATACCCATTATTGCGTTTATCTCTATGGTGTCGGAGGTTATGCAACCTGTGGGGCCATATTGGGTATGAAATATTTTAAAACTACCTGCTTGAGTAATCGTAAAACTAGTGCCTATTTGATTTTTTGTGCTTTGAGTATGCCCTGCGGTGCTTTGCCAATAGCTGCTATCTACCATATCTGGATATTTGGCTGTAAGGGCTACATTGAGTGGCACACAGCCTGTAAGCGGAGCAGCTACTATGCCGGGCTTGGGGGCAGGTAAAATATTTACCTCGTTTATACGGCTAAAACTATCTGTACAATAGCCATCGCTTACGGTATGGGTAACAGTGTATTTGCCATTTTGAAAATAAGTATGGTTTTGGTTTTTACGAATATTGAGCCCAAATGTTTGCCAATAGTTGCTATTGCCATCGCCAAAATGCCAAGCATGGCGCACCGCACTGTCTTTTTTTATTTGAAATACAGTACTACTGTCCTTAAACTGAAAGGCAATGTATTGGCACCCTTTGATGGTTTGATTGCTAAAGTAGGCATTGGGTGCAGTTTGTACTACTACGCTATCGCTAAACCAACTATAAGCATCCTCTTTGTAATACGCTTTTAGTTTTACCCAATATTTACCGGGCTTTGCGTAATGGTAAACAACTTCTTTTTGATTAATAGTAGTATTTACACTATCGCCATTGCCCATATAATAAGTAAACCGTTTAAACCAAAAGGTATCACTATTATTAGTAAACAACACACTGTTTTTTTTGCAATTATCTATGTAAGTAAAATCAACTCTTTTATAGCTGCCGTATGTGTTAGGAAAATAGAATATTCTTGTATATTCTGAACCAATTTCATTTCTATTTTTATAAAGTGGGATTTTTTTGCCAAAAACTATATTTGCTTTTACTGAATTGGGATTATCAATAACCAAAATTAAAGTATCATGTAAATTATTTTTTAAATTTGCAGAAATTAATATTTTACCATTTGGTGCCAGTGTCATATCATATAACCCAAATATACCACTTGGCAAAGAATGAGTAGATTTTTGCAATAATTTGTAATAATTATCAAATACATACTTGGTTATATTATTTGTTAATCGGTTATATAAATAAACTATAGTATCACAAGAAGCTATGCAAAAACGAGAACGACCAAGGGTAACGGATGGATATGCATCAATTAATAGTTCATTACTAAATTTGCCATTAAGCTTATCAAATTTATAAACTAAAAGGGCATTTGAATAATAACCTATTATTTGAGGAAAATTTGACCTAACGCCATTGTGAAGCATTACAGCATACTCGCCATTTTCTGTAATTTTAAAATTCTCACCTGAACTCAAATGTATTACGACCCCATTTTTTAAGGGATTTTTTTCAATGACCATTCCACTATAGTAAGGTTTACTAAAACTCATATCCATAGGATTGTAACGAGATGTGAATATACTATCTGCGATATTAAAAAATAAGTAGTAATTACCAGTTTTTTTATCAATATAATTATTAAATATACGATATGAAAATCCAGTATTATAATCCGTTGTTTGATAGGGAAATGGACTGTAATCGT
>JBDNIM010000401.1:0-9600 GCA_041688295.1 Bacteroidia bacterium | reverse complement strand
GCGTGATATCTCTATATGAATAAACAAAATCTGTTGCTTGCCTAACAATAGACTTTAAATTATTGGCGGCATCATCGTCTTTTTTAATAAATACTTCAATTGTATCTATTCCAACATTGCTTGGAAAAAGCAGAGGCAAATTGATTAATTTTTGCTCGGATAATTTAAAAGAATACAAAGCAGAATCCATCAAATTATTGGCACCTTTGCTTTTTATAATAATTTTTAGATTATTAATGGCATTTTTTCCAACATTGCGCACCAATGCTTTTAGAGTATCTGGATTTCCAATAGGTACAGGAATTTTTCCATAACTATAAATCATGTCAACAGATGCATCAATGGCATTTCTTGGATAACCTATTCTAATACTTGGATGATTGGCCGAAGAACTATTTGTGGAGTCGGGCATTGTAGAGTTGATTAATCTAATAAATTTTGATTGGTTGTTACTATTATAAGCAGATATTGAAGATCCATTTTCATAAGACCAAAAAATGCTACCCGGTTGAGCAGAGGCTTGATAATATTCTACTAAAATTTCTAAATTTTGCCCAAATATAGAATCATAGACATACTTGGTATTAAGCAAAAAGTTTTTCCAACCAGTGGAACTGTCTATTGTAGAAATGGGATTGCTATTGTATACTAATTTCATTCCTGTGGCATTTGTTTGCGCATTCCAAAACACTCTTCTATTTCCATAATCGGAATTAACGGTGTTTCGCATATAAATTTTCAGACTACATGTGCCACTTATTCTACCTGCATTTCCGTTTCTTAAAAATGAGAGTGAACTAATGGTGTCACCGTGTTTAATTTGAAACAAAAGAGAGGAAGGAAATATATAAGCATATCGAGAATGTGCTCCTGCATCAGGAGAAGTCATCATTGGTCCACCTAAATTTGAACCAGTAATACTTCCATTGCCAATTGTAATTGATTGCGCATTTACTTTAAAAGCCCATAAAACAATAAATAGAAGAAAGAATTTAAAAAAGTAGTTTATTTTCATAATTTACAAATATTGTGTAAAAATATAAAAAAGGATTGATATAAAAAATTTTTAATTAATTTTTTTTCTAAAAATGACAGCAAAATGACAATCTTCAATTATTTCTTTTTTGCAAAACATCAAACAATTGCATAAAACCTTGTCTTGCGGTAAGATCCATTTCAATATACTGTAAAATTTTCAATGCTTTTAATTCACATTGTTTTTTCATCTCCAACAAATAATTTTTACTACCCGATATTTCAAATAAATGTTTCACTTTTTCTATTTTATCTTCCTGATTTTCATCTTTATTCCTATATAAATAAATTAAATTTAATTTGTCCGAATTGCTTAAATTTTGCAGTGCATGCAAGAATAAGATTGTTTTTTTATTTTCTAATATGTCACCTCCTACTTGTTTTCCAATGGATTTGAATGTTCCAAAACAATCTAAAAAATCGTCTTGCAACTGAAACGCTAATCCTAACTGAATCCCAAATTCATAAAATTTTTTGCTTATCTCTAGATTTGCGCCAGCTGCCATTGCGCCCATTTTTAGAGCACAAGCAGGCAAAACAGCCGTTTTATATTCAATCATTTTTAAATAATCGAGCTCGCTAATTTCTGTTAAATTGGGCAAATCCATGTCCATTTGCTGTCCTTCGCAAACGGCAAATGCCATGGAAGAAAATTCCTTTAACAATTCAATTTTATTTTCAAAACTGGTGTTTAAAATCAATTCGTAACATTTGATAAGTAAATTATCGCCTGCTAAAATTGCCGTTGGCATGTCCCATTTTTCATGCACTGTTTTTAGTCCCCTGCGAAAAGGGGCATTGTCCATTATATCGTCATGAACCAATGAAAAGTTATGAAAAGTTTCTATTGATAACGCTAAATTCAACGCATCGTTTTCAATTTTTCCACCTTGCGAAAAATACCCTAACAAAAACAATTGAGGACGCATTCTTTTGCCTCCAATTTGCATGATATAATTCATGGCATCATATAAATTATCAGGTTTTCCTGTAAAAGGATTGCTGTTAATAAAACTATCTACTGTTTCTGTGCTTATTGCTTTTTCCATGTTTTTTTCCTGATTTATCGTAACTTGCAATTTGTAAATCTATGGTTCTGTTTCTTTTGTTCGCATTAATTAATGTAACACGCAATGGGTCGCCAATTCTGTATTTTTTAAAATAGCGTCTGCCAACCACCGACATCGTATTGGTATCATAATCATAATGGTCATCTGTCATGGCGTTCAATCTTATCAATCCATCACATTTATAGGCTTTTATTTCTACAAACATTCCAAAATCGGTCAATCCAGTAATTATTCCATCAAATGTTTCGCCAATGTGGTCTTCCATCCATTCCACTTGTTTATATTTTATTGATGCTCTTTCTGCCTCAGATGCAGTGAGTTCCATTTTTGAACTATGTTTGCAAGCATTGTCGAGCAAATCATTGTTCCATCCACAAATTTCTTGCATAGATTTCCCTCTCAAATATCCATCTAAAAGTCTATGAACAATAACATCAGGATATCTGCGAATGGGCGATGTAAAATGTGTGTAGTATGGAAATGCCAAACCATAATGGCTTGGTTTGTTTGGTGTATAAACCGCTTTGGACATACTGCGAATACACAAAGATTGTATCATATCTTGCTCGGGTTTGCCCTCCACATCGGTCATCAATTGGTTCATTGAGGAGCGTAAACTTACTTCATCGTCTATGTGTAATTTGTGCCCAAACTTCTCTACCAATTTCTTTAATTCCACCAATTTGGTTTGATTGGGTTCATCGTGCGTTCTGTAAACAAATGGTTTGCGAGGTTTTTGAGTGTATATATATTCTGCAACAGACCTATTGGCTAAAAGCATCAACTCTTCAATCAACTTATTGGTATCTTGTCTTTGCTTAATCGTCATTTCAATGGGTTTGAAATTTTCATCTAAAACAAAACGGTATTCAGGAGATTCAAAGTTCAATGCTCCTTTTTCAAACCTCTTCTTGGTTAAATATTTTGCGAAATTATTTAAAATATTAAGTTCTTCATACAAAATGCCCTCTTTGGCATTAATAATAGATTGGGCCTCTTCATAAGAAAATCGTTTTTGAGAGTGGATAATACTTTTTGTAAATCGTTTGTTTATGATTTGATACTCTTTACTAACCTCAAAAATAGCGGAAAAAGTAAGTCTATCTTCATTTGGCACCAAAGAATAAATACTATCTGACAAATTGAATGGCAACATGGGCACTACCCTATCCACCAAATAAACCGAAGTGGCTCTTTTTATGGCTTCCACATCAACAATATCATTGGGCAAAACATAGTGGCTGACATCTGCAATATGAACCCCAACTTCAAAACCACCGTGAGACAAGGGTTTAAAAGAAATGGCATCATCAAAATCTTTGGCTGTCTCAGGGTCTATGGTGAAAGTAATGGTGTTTCTAAAATCTTCTCTGTCTGCAAGTTCTTTTTTATTAATGTCTATTTTAATTTTTTCTGCTGCTTCGTTCACCTCATTTTCAAATGCCTCTGGCAAACCAAATTCAGCTAAAATAGCATGCATTTCTGTTTGATGTGTTCCTTCTTTGCCTAAAATTGTAATCACCTCTGCTCTAGCATATTTGGCATCGTTCGGAAAGCCTAGTATTTTGAAAACAACTTTATAACCTACTTTTAAATGATGCGAAAACTTAATATCCAATGGGGTTCTAAATTTATTAGAATCGGGAGTGATAAACCAATATGTATTTTTTTTATTTAAAACACCAACAAATTGCTTTTGCGAGTGCTCAATTAACTTAACAACTTCCACCTTGTTTTTCTTTGTTAAAACAGCTTGCACTTTATCTAACGGCATTAGTTTTATCAATGAATTATCAACCACCAAATCTTCATCCATGCCTTCAACTGTTAAATATGCGCGGCCATTTTTGCTGATATCAATAATTCCTTCCACAAATACCGTTTTCATGGCAATAACAAATTTAAAGTTGTCTTTTTTCTGAATTTCCTGTTGCTCAGCCAAATTATTTAATATTGGCAATATGTCATCCGCACTATTATCGCCATCACTTTTATCAATTCTCGAAAAAATCTGCTTATGATTCATTACCTTGCCTTTTGCATCAGTTAATATTTGAATAATCTCTTTTTCGATTTCTATGGTTGATTGTTTCTTTTTGGTCAAAATGGTTTTTTGGTTTTAATTAAGTGCATATTTTTTGCCTGGCAAACTAATTACCAAATTTTTAAATTCTAGGTCTAAAAGTAATAATGCAAGCTTGCTCATCGAAATTTTAGTTTCTAAAAAAAGATCATCAATTGCCATTGCTTCTTTTCTTAACATATTGATAATCATTTTCTCGGTTTCGCTAAGTTCAACATACATTGAAATTTGTTGCGTTTTTTTTGCGCTACTTTTTTTATCAAAACCAAGTTCAAACAATAATTGCTCTGTGGAATAAATAATTGCAGCCTTGTTTTGTGAAATTAATTTGTTGCATCCTTTGCTAAATGTGTCATTCATTCTGCCAGGCAATGCGTAAACATCTTTGTTGTATGAATTTGCAATTTCTACGGTTATCATACTACCGCCTTTTTCTCCAGACTCTATCACAATTAGCGCATCGGACATTCCTGCAACAATGCGATTTCTTTGTGGAAAATTTTCTTTCATGCCCGGTGCTTTGTAGGCATACTCTGTTAACAAACCCCCTTTCGAAAGCATTTCCGCAGCCAAGTTTCTATTTGAAGATGGAAAAATAGTGTGCAATCCATGCCCTAAAACACCCACGGTTTCCATATTGTTTTTTAAAGCAGCTTTATGAGCATTAGTGTCTGAACCATCTGCCAAGCCACTAACAATTAATGGATTAAAAGGGGACAATGCCTCTGCCAATTGGTCTGTAAATAATTTGCCATAGGTGCTAGATTTTCGAGTACCAACAACGGAAATAACCGAAGAGTGGTTAAGATTGGCTGTTCCTTTATAATATAATACGATAGCCGAATCGTCATAGTTTTTTAACCTTTTGGGATATTCAGCATCTAAATAAAACAATGTTTCTATTTTATGCTTAACTAAGTCTTCTATTTCTTTATTGATAGAATCAAAATCCGAAAACTTTGAAATACTAGCAGCCGTTTTTATTCCTATGTTTGGTATTTTTTCTAAAAAAGCTTTTTTTTCCTTAAAAACACCTTCGACACTGCCACAATAACTAATTAAATTTTTAGCTATCACATCACCAACCCCTTCTATTTTGGTTAAGGCAATTTGATATGGCAGGTCTGTTTTCAAGTAAAAGTATCGGTCAAAAAAAAATAACTATAAAAAATCTAATGGCTCGCAATTAAAAAAAACTAAGCCGTTACTGTGCTTGCTTTTTTCAGTTTTAGAATAGAGAAGTCTGTAGGTTCGGCAATTATTTTATTATATAATTTGCCCAATTGATCTATCTCCATTTCTACAACATCGTTTGGCTGCAACCATTGTGGTATAAAGTTTTTATCATTTAGCAATCCTGTGCCGTTCAACTCTAAAAAGCAACCAGTTCCCACTGTGCCTGAGCCAATAACATCGCCTGGCAATACATCCACACCATAAGCACATCTTTCAATAATCTCTGCAAATGTCCAATCCATATCGCCCACATTTCCGCTACTCACTTCAATTCCATTTACCCAACATTTCATAGCTAAATTATAGTTATTGCCAACATGATTTACTTTTGCAGGTATTTTATAGGCCTCTAATTCATCGGGCGTTATCATATACGGGCCAATTGCGGTTGAAAAATCTTTCCCTTTCGCAGGACCAAGGTTTAAAAGCATCTCTTCCATTTGAAGGGTTCGAGCGCTCATGTCGTTCATAATTGTATAGCCAGCAATATATTTATCAGCATCTGCTGCTTTAATATTCCTTCCTTTTTTTCCAATAACAACGGCAATTTCAAGTTCAAAATCTAGTTTTTGAAAATGATCGGGCATACAATTAATATCGCCTTGGCCTTGCACTGCATTATGGTTTGTAAAATAAAATATTGGGTATTGGTCAAATTCAGGAATCATAGGCACTCCCCTATTTTTGCGGGCAGATGCCACATGCTGTCTAAAAGCATATCCATCTCTGCAACTCGTTGGATTTGGAACGGGCGCTTGCAAACAAACTTCATTTACAGGAATTCCTGCGTTTTTTATTTGCCCTTGCAGAATGCTTTTTTCCAATACTCTCAAGGCATCCATACCTTGTTCTTCTTGGTTTAACAATTGCAACATTGTGCTCGGCAATTGTTCGTTTTCTTTATTTACATCAAAGACAAGATGGTTGATTAACAAACCGAGTCTTGATTCATTATTTTCTATTAAAAAGGATACTAATTTCATTGTTTGTTTTAAGTTAAAATGTTTTTAAAAAATCTTTAAGTCCCATGATGTTATCAACTTTCATGTTGTCTTCGTTTTTTAGCATAGACAGGTTGATTGAAAACCAGTCGCAAATATTTATAAGTTTAAATATTTCATATAAAGAACCATCTTTTATGCTTAAATCAAAAACCTTGTTGTTGTTTTTCTCTAATAGCGATTTTAAATAGGCAAACCTGCCATCGTTCCTATCATTTTTATGGCTATTGATAAAAATAAAATTGCTAGGCAATTGTCCATAATAGGTCTCAAAAACATTGTGGTTGGCTTCGGGTAAAACATTAATAAAAGCTTCGTGTTTTGCATTTTCTTGAATCTGTTGGCAAAAACGAACACCTGCTGCTTCTGTGTAATTATCAGCTATTATTGTGAATTTGTTTTGCAAACTGGCTTTAAAAAAATCCAAAGCGTTGTTTGCAAGTGCAGAATTATCTTGTTTATAAATACCGCTTAAACCCTTAAGTTCTTCAACAATATTAAGTCCAAACAACTCGGAAAGAATTAGTAAATTGAAGGTTAAAGAAAAGCCTAACGCCATGCGAGGCTGATAGCCTTGCTCTATTTTGCAATAAAAGAAATTATCTTTTTGGGCGTTTTCCAATAATTGTCCTCCTGCCGAAATGCAAACAATATAGCTATTCAAAGCTTTAGCCTGCTCGTACATCGAAAGGGTTTCTTCCGTTGTGCCGCTGTAGGAACATATAATTATAAAAGAATTTTTGCTTGCATAACTTGGCAATTGATAATCGCTGTAAACCTCTATTGGAAGACTTGCTTTATCCAAAAAATAGGTTTTTGCTATGTGACCACCAATACCCGAGCCGCCTAGTCCGGCAATAATTATATTAGAAAACTGGCTGGCAGTTTTGTTGTGTTTTTTATAGTTTTGCAGTGCATAATCAATTTGATTGTAAAAAGAATGTAAGGCAATTTCGTGTGTTATTTCACTCATAATTTAGCGCAAAAATAAGCAATAAAAATAATTTAACAAGCTATTGGATCATATTGATTTGATTTGTGGAGAAAATTAAACCCAAATAAACAAGATCGGACAATTGCTTACATAAATACAAAAAACCACTATTAACAAAGTAAATATCACCTTAAAACCTGATAAGTTTTTTTAAAACTTTTGGTATAAATTTGATAAAGGCTTAACCTTTTACCAAAGGCAAATGACCTTCTGCCTAAGCAATTATTTTGATTATAATAGACCCTTAATTTATTATATTCTGATTATTTTTTGTGCAATACAAACTCATTAAAATTTCGGAATAAATCTATTCCACTGTTAAACTTGGATATAAGCATTTCATATTCGCCTATCTAAATTTATTAGGATAGAATAAAATTTTCTTTGTAAATTATTTCCTTTTCTAGAGAAATATTTGAAATACATTGTTAATTTTGTAACTTTTATAAATATATGTTAACGCTAAATGCAATAAGAACCAATCAAGATGAAATTGTGAAACGACTTTCTCTTAGAGGAAAGGACCGCTCTCAGGATATTAAGGATATTTTATCGTTTGATGAAAGCAAAAGACAGGCGCAAACTTCGCTTGAGCAAAATTTAGCATTGTCGAATAGTTTGGCTAAAGAGATTGGCGATTTGTTTAAAAAAGGACAGACAGAGGCGGCTAATATTAAAAAAGAGGAGACGCTGGTTTTGAAAGAAACCATTAAATTACTTGAAGAAGAATTGCTTTCGATTGAAGAAAAACTGCAAGAAAAATTATATGAAATACCCAATGCGCCTAGCACAAAAGTGAAACTTGGTTATGGGGCAGATGATAATGAAACAGTTTATGAATGGGGCAGCGACCCAATTTTACCAGAAAATGCGCAACCACATTGGGAGCTTACGAGCAAATACAAATTGGTTGATTTTGAATTGGGAAATAAAATCACAGGTGCTGGATTTCCTGTTTATACAGGCAAAGGTGCAAGATTGCAAAGAGCCTTGATTAACTTTTTTTTAGATGAAGCTTTAAATGCAGGGTATTACGAAATTCAACCGCCAATATTGGTAAATGAAGCCAGCGGAATTGGCACAGGACAGCTACCAGACAAGGAGGGACAAATGTACCATGCCACGATTGATAATTTATATTGTATTCCTACAGCTGAGGTGCCTATTACCAATATTTATAGAGATGTGATTTTAAAAGAAGAGGATTTACCTATAAAAAATGTTGGATATAGCCCATGTTTTAGAAGAGAGGCAGGCAGCTATGGCGCACATGTGCGAGGTTTGAACCGTTTACACCAATTTGACAAAGTAGAAATTGTTCAAATATCGCACCCTTCACAGAGTTATGAAATTTTAGAGGAAATGGTGGATCATGTTAAAGGGTTGCTGACTAAACTAGGGCTTAAATTCAGGATTTTGAGATTGTGTGGAGGTGATATGGGATTTGCTAGCGCATTGACCTACGATTTTGAAGCTTGGAGCGGAGCGCAACAAAAATGGTTGGAAGTTAGTTCTACCTCCAACTTTGAAACCTTTCAATCGAACAGATTGAAATGCCGTTTTAAAAACAAAGAAGGTAAAAATGAATTGGTGCACACTTTAAATGGTAGCGCATTGGCTTTGCCTAGAATTGTAGCCTCATTGTTAGAAAACAACCAAACGGAAGATGGCATCAATTTGCCAGAATGTTTGCATCCATATTTAGGTTTTAAATCCATTTAATATTATCAAAAAGTTTATTCTTATATCGCTTTCGATTTTTTATATTTTATTGGGTAAAGCACAATTTATTCAGCCATGTATAGACGAAAGCCGAGTTCAACCATTTTATCAATGTAATGACCCTATTATTGAGCCTATTTGCGGTTGTAATGGCATTACTTATAGAAACCAATGCGAAGCTTTCAATGTTTATGGTGTAAATAATTGGA
This sequence comes from Bacteroidia bacterium, assembly GCA_041688295.1. GTDB lineage: Bacteria > Bacteroidota > Bacteroidia > NS11-12g > UBA955 > JABMMZ01. Next base: position 250 of record JBDNIM010000401.1, on the reverse strand, counting down.
TTAGTGGCGTTTGCAATGGAGTATTTTTGTATGTAAGCCCAAATCCTGTTGGTCCAAATAGCCCACTTAATATTTATATGAGCCATGGTGAAAATATATTTGGTAATTTTGATTTAAAAATTATTGATTTATATGGAAAAGTATGGCAACAAAGAATTTTAAATAATATTAATGCCATCAACATTCAAATTGAAGTTAGTACATTGAAATCAGGCATTTACGTACTTTATTTAACAAGCAGCACTAGGAT
>JBDNIM010000400.1:0-3233 GCA_041688295.1 Bacteroidia bacterium | reverse complement strand
TGATGAAATGCGAATGGTTGAGGAGAAGGTATATATAATCTGACCGTTTTTATTATATACATTTTGATTGTCGCAATAAAGAATTAGATTGCCCATACTATCTGATATGCAAGACCTATAGTCAGGGGTTTGATTATTTAATTGAGAATTAAAAATTGTTACAGTGTCTTTGTTTTTTAAATTAAAGCCCAGGTGATTGGATGAAATCCAATTTTCATTATATTTTTGCCCATTTAGAATGAATGGTAATAAAAGTAATATGATAAAAACTTTTTTCACTAATGCAAAGATAATAAAAAAAGGGGCTTGAAACAAGCCCCTTTTCAAGATTTATAAAATTCTAATAGTGGCAGAGTAAGGTCCGGTTACAGTAATTCTAATTACAAATAAAGTAGGATTGCATTGGGGGCCAAATATTTGGTGATCAAAAGTGTATGGAAAAGGTCCATTAATTGGAAACTTACTAGGGTCAGTAAAGTCAAAATAGATTAAAGGCCCATTATATGGGAAATAAGTTAAAATTAAACCGCTTAGACATTGTTACGGCCCATCCATACATGACATGCAAGGGCCAGTATGAGTTAAAGGGGTTGGCATTATTGTATGATACGCAAGGGCATCCCCACAATTTTGAATGCCTGGATAATGCCAATAATAAGCAAGGTTACATGAATTGTTATAATTCACATCTCGTTCAAATGTAATTGTCCAACAATTGTTACATTGATTGGGAGGACAAAGCCTACCACCTGGACCAAACTGAGAATAAGCCTGTTGAGCAAAAATGCTCAAAACAATGGAAAAGATAATTTTAAATTTCATTTTTTTTTTAAGTTTTGTCTTCTAATAAGGCTTCAGACATGGCCTACCTTTTTGCGCATTTTGGTTTGGCGAGCATAAGCAAAAATAAAAAAATAAACTATAAGTATTTGATTTTTAGCGTCATAAAGTTATCCGCAGTCTGCGAAAAATGCGATTTCTAGTGCTTGGTATCCAATCTAAAAAACATTTCACCCCAAAATCTTAGCCCCAACCTTACACGACAAACATTTTTGATGCTCGCAGTTGTTTTTTTTCAATTCAATGAGAGCCTGAGAGTCGAAAGCCGAGCGCGCATGAACCCCCAATTGTGCCCAATTGCTAACAATCTGATTGCTCTCTGCCGGCAGCTGATGCAGGATGTTCAAAGCCTTTTGTTCAAGGTTTTCGTTGCTCATCATTTGCCCATAAACAAACAAAATTGGCACCACACAATTTATCATTACAATTTGAATAGAGCCAACGCTCAATTGTTTTTTGCTGGGTTTGCTAGCTTTGTCAAAAACATAGTGCTGTTGCCAATAGTTGGACACCTCAGATTTAAAAAAGCCAATAATTTTGTTCACATCCTCCTCTTCAACTATTTTGCTAAACAAATGGCTGCTGCTATGCACCAAGGCCGCAAACTGCGCCATTCTGATGCTTGGAAAATTGCCGGGCCGCATGCGCATGTATTTAAAAACGCTTGGGTTTAGCGCTGCTAATTGGTATTTTTTGTTCAAAAAAAGCCATTCTTTTTTTAAATCCTGAAAATAAATGTCTTCCATCTCTTTGTCCAAAAAACCTGCCACACCAAAGATGAGCGCCTCTAATTGAAACAAATTGCTTTTGTGTTTTGCCAAAACAGCCAAAGGCAAATTTTTTGCCAACAACTCGAAAGCATCGCTGTTTACACCAAACCCAAAGCTACGAAGCAGGCTGATGTAAAAAACCGTTTGCCAATCGTTGTTGCTTTCTTTCAGCCATTGGTTAATCGTTTCTGTTTTGCGTTGCAGCCTGTCTATCATTTTTCTATCCATCTCCTGAGAAACCGTGATAAAATCAATTTTATTGATAAAATTGGCACAAGGCACCCAAAGGGCGTTGTTTTTCAGCAATTCATATTTTTGAAGCACCGCCATGTTTATCCTGTTTTCAATCTCTATGCAAGGCAAAGCAGAGCCATCGTATCTAAAACAGTCTTTGTCATTTTTTAAAACCACATGCAAAATAGTGTTGTTGTAGGCCGGGTCAAACTGATGCTTGTGGGTATGCCACTCGCTTGCTTTTGTATGAATTTCTATGTTCCCAATCCAAATGGTGTCGTTTATTTTCACTTGTGCATTCAAAAAATCGGGGCCAGCATCTGTGTTCAAAAGGCCTCTTTTTATAATTTCAACCGCTTGGTTTTCTTTAGTGCTTAGCTGCAATTGACTAAACAAACCCGAAAGCCAAATATATTGCAACAAGTCCTCATTCATCATACAAAAGTAAAGAATGTTTTAGAATTAGCAATTAAAATGAAAAATTTTTTATTAAATTTGCAACATGGCAGCAAAAGAAAAACCTGTTTTGGACAAGCGCATTTTTTGGGATGTTAATTTCGACAACATAGATTATGATGCCAAAGCCAATTGGGTTATTGTAAGGGTTTTTGAGCGGGGTGATGTGCCAGACATTCGCAATTGCAGGCGTTTTTATGGCGATGAAAAAATTAGAGAAGCGCTTTTAAATGCCAATTCATTAATGTTGCATACCATTTATTTAGCAAGTGCAGTTATAGAAAGACCAATAGAAGATTTTAAATGTTACAAAAACAGACAGTTGAACCCCGAACTTTATCCTTATTAAGTGAATTAATGGATTTAGAAATTCTTTCAACCTTTAATTTGGTTGGAGGAACTGCCTTGTCGCTTAAATTGGGGCATAGAATTTCAATAGACCTTGATTTGTTTTCTAATTCTAATATCTCAAATTTGGAGATTTTAAATGAACTTAATTTGATATTTAAAGAAAGGTTTGTTTTGAAAACCTCCAATAAGGTTGGCATATTTTGTTTAATTGATAATATTAAAGTTGATATTATTCACTATGATTTTGAACTAATTTATCCGTTAGAGACAATTGAGAATATAAGAATGGCGAGTATTCAGGACATTGCGGCAATGAAAATTCAAGCAATTTTAGGTAGAGGGGCAAAAAAAGACTTTTTTGATTTGTATGAAATACTAAAAGATTATTCTTTGATGGATATTATTAAATTTCATAAATTAAAATATCCTGCACAAAAACTGTTTATTACAATTCCGCAAACGCTCACTTATTTTGATGATGCAAACGAAAGTGAAGACCCTGTTAGTTTAACCAACATAAGTTGGGAAGAGGTGAAACTTGCGTTGCAAAAAGTAGTGAATGATTTTTTAAGGTAAAATTCC
>JBDNIM010000399.1:0-1476 GCA_041688295.1 Bacteroidia bacterium | reverse complement strand
TTTCTGTCCATTTTTTTAAAACTGAAAGTAAATGAATTGTTGTTCGGGTCCTCTTAAAAAAACACAAGCGACACACAAAAATGCCCATAGCAAGGATTGGAATCCAATGGTCTTAAAAATAGATTTTTGAAACCATTGTTTTGGTAAAAACACAATCAAAAGTGATATTATCAACCATAAAAACACATTGCTTTGCATGGTTTTTAATATGTTTATATTTAAATTAAATTCAAATAGTTTTAAGAAAACATAAGTTGCGTCATTTATATCATTTGCTCGAAAAAAAACCCAAGAGAGATTAGTTAATAAAAATATAATTGGGACTATCAAAATATGAGGAAATTTTATTTTTAGACGCTTAAAAATTTGAGATTCTATAGTTAAGAATGCGGCATGCAATGCTCCCCAAACAATAAATGTGAAATTTGCACCATGCCAAAGTCCTGAAATAAGCATTGTTATCCATCTATTTATTTCAGTTTTAATTTTAGATTGTCGATTGCCTCCCAATGATTTATATACATAATCTTTAAAAAAACTTGATAATGAGATATGCCATCTTTGCCAAAAATTTTTGAAAGAGTGTGCTAAATAAGGCTGATTGAAATTAAGCTTAAAGTGAATGCCGCATAGTTTTGCAATCCCTCTTGCAATTGTGCTGTATCCATTAAAATCAAAATATATTTGAAATGAAAATGCCATGATACAAATCCACCATGCAAAAGAATCACTGTAGGAATGCACGCTTGAGTAATGTTCGTTCACATAAATTGCTAAATTATCTGCCAAAACCATTTTTTGAAAAAATCCCCAAATACAAGTTTTTATACCGTTTAAAATAACCAAAGAATTAAGGGGTCGATTGTGTGTCAATTGCCCTAAAATATCTTTTGCTCTTATAATTGGACCAGCAACCAAGTGCGGAAAAAAAGCTATAAAAGAGAAGAAATGAAGTATATTTCTAGCTGGTTCAACTTTTTTTCTGTAAATATCTATCGTATAGCTCATAGAATTAAAAGTATAAAAACTAATGCCAACGGGCACTACCAAAGAGAATTCAGGTAGTGAATCGTATAAGTTCGAGTTTAATTGGCTGTCTAAAAATTTGCAAATCCAAGGCGAATATTTAAAGAAAATTAAAGAAAGGATATTACTGGAAAGTGAAATCCACAGCCATAGAAAAGATTTTTTTTCTGATGTTTGTATTTTTTTGCCTGCAAAAAAATCAACAACTCCTGTAGCTATTAATATAAATAAAAATCGCCAATCCCACCATGCATAAAAAAGAAAAGATGCCAAAATAATCCATAACCATTTAAGCGAATTGTTCTTTTTTAGCCTTGCCCAAACAAGAAAAAATAAGACAATGAAAACTAAAAATGGAATAGAATTGAAAACCATTGTTTATAAATAGGAAACAAAGTTTTTATAGCTTTTTTTGCTACCTTCGGTTCTTTTTGTATCAGTTTTTCCAAG
>JBDNIM010000398.1:0-1345 GCA_041688295.1 Bacteroidia bacterium | reverse complement strand
TTTCTGTTTTTTAGTGGCAAATCAACGGCCTATCAATCAGGTATTTATAACGACACCATTTCCACTATTTTAGGATGCGACAGCTTGATTAATATTCATTTAACCATAAAAAAATCGAGCAAATCAACCATTAATGCCTCCGTTTGCAATACCTACATCGACCCCTTGGGCAGGCAATTGGACAGCACCGGCACCTACGAAATTCGAATCCCAAACCATGCAGGTTGCGACAGTGTAATAAGCATTCATTTAAAGGTGAAAAAATCTTTCAGCCAGCTAAACTACACCGCTTGCGACACTTTTTTGGCTCCCAATGGCACCAAATATACACAAAACGGCAATTACTCTGTCGTAATTCCGAATCATTTGAATTGCGATAGTACCATATTTTTCAGTCTAAAAATACAAAAATCTTATAACACTATCACCGTTCAATCCTGCTTTAATTACACCTTGCCAAACGGAAAAATCATTGACAGTACAGGTATTTACCAAGCCATAGTGCCCAATTATTTAAACTGCGACAGCATAATTACGATAGATGCCACCATCACAAAACCCAATATTTTGGTCGCATACAACGATACCATTTTAGTTTCTCAAGCCCAAAACAGCAGTTACCAATGGATAAATTGCCAAAACAATTCATGGGTTGCAAACGAAACAAACAAAACTTTTAAGCCCCAAATAAATGGCAACTATGCCGTTATCATTACCCAAAACAGCTGCACAGACACTTCCAATTGTATCAATGTCAGCCATTTGAACATCACAAACTTAGAACAATCCTCCCTTAGCATTTTTCCCAATCCAACCCAAGGGCTTTTTACTTTAAATTTCAATAAAATGCAATTTAACCAAGCCGTTTTAATTGACCTATCGGGCAAAGAACTTAGCAACTTCAACTTTTTCGATACCCAATTAATAGACATCCGACATCTAAAAAATGGCATCTATTTTCTAAAACTAACAAACGGTTCAACATCAAGGTTTATTAAAATAAGCAAGGTCGATTGAGGAACTGTAATTAACGATATTTTGAGTTATCGCTTATTTGAGCGATATTCTGGGTTATCGTTAATTTAAACGATATTTCAAACATGGCAGCAGTTATTAAAGGAAACATTGTCGCATCAAGGAAGTTGGTAAACTAAGAAATCTGGTTATCACCACTTAAAAAGATGTCATCAGCTTGGGGTAATACCGAATATGCTTTCAATATAGTCCAATCACCGCTGCGCTTAATTGTCCTATTTTCAAGCTATATCTCCGCTCAAGAAATTGTACTTTTTTATTTTATAAAAAAGAATTTCTAAGGCGGAGCTGGCTGGCATTTACTATTCTA
>JBDNIM010000397.1:0-5333 GCA_041688295.1 Bacteroidia bacterium | reverse complement strand
ATTTCGCTCTTCAAATTGGAAAATCTTATCAATATGTTCATTCTTGGGTAACAGGAAAACATGATATAAATGTAGAATCCTACTTAAAAATATATGAATTGGTAGAAAATCGCATCAATGCGAATTGGTTTCTTACTGGGCTTGGAGATTTTGAAATTAAAAAAGAATCGATTTTAGAAGTTTCTGAACAAAAAACGCAGTATGAAACCAAAAGTCTATTGCAAATTATTGACGAAAAAAACAAAACCATTGATCAATTACAACGGATAATTCAGCATTATGAGAAAAAATAATATAAGCCGTGTTTAAATTTTTGATAATTAAGTATTAATTAATGATGTGTGTTTTTTCATAATATATATTATAAGACAAAAGTCTAAATAACAAAGAAATATTATACAAATGGAAATTATATTTAGAATCTCAACAAATCGTATATTGGTAATTAAAAAATAATTAGCGTTATTTTCTTAATCCGTTTTAAGATTAAAATAAAGTTTATGTATCATTTATCGAGAAAATACCGTTTGTATTCTTTTGATAATAAATTGATTATAATGTTAAAAATAAATATTAAAAAAAAGTATATTTTTATTAAATTTGCGCAACAAACATAAAAATAAATTTATTTAAGAAAATGAGCCAATCCAATGCCACTATGAACGAAACACAGTTTGATGTGTTTGCGAAAGTTGCCCGTTATGATCACGAGCAAATTTTAATTTGTCAAGATAATAATACTGGTCTTAAAGCCATTATTGCCATTCACAACACCGTTTTAGGTCCTGGACTTGGCGGAACCAGAATGTGGAATTACGCCACAGAGGCAGAAGCAATCAATGATGCTCTAAGATTATCAAGAGGAATGACCTATAAAGCCGCTATAAGCGGATTAAATTTAGGAGGTGCTAAGGCAGTAATTATTGGCGACCCTAAAAAACACAAATCAGAGCATTTGATGCGTAAATTTGGAAGATTTGTTGAGAATTTAAACGGAAAGTATATTACAGCAGAGGATGTTGGTACAACAACCAAAGACATGGAATATATTAAAATGGAGACAGATTATGTTGTTGGTTTGCCAGAAATTATGGGTGGCGGTGGCGACCCAAGTCCTGTAACGGCTTATGGTGTGTACATGGGGATTAAAGCAAGTGCTAAAAAAGCTTATGGCTCTGATAATTTATCTGGTAAAAAAATAGCTGTTCAAGGAACAGGAAAAGTTGGTCTGCATTTAATAGAAATGCTGCAAAAAGATGGTGCTGTCATTTTTGCTGCTGATATCTTTGAATCTGGTTTGAAAGTAGCTTCTGAAAAATATAGCGCTACTATTGTTAAAACAGATGAAATTTTTGGATTAGATGTTGATATCTTTGCTCCATGCGCTTTAGGTGCAATTTTAAATACAGATAATATCAATAAATTAAAATGTCAAATTATAGCGGGTGCTGCAAATAATCAATTGGAGGATGATAATATTCATGGTGATATGATTAAAGCCAAAGGTATTTTTTATGCTCCTGATTTTTTAATCAATGCTGGTGGTTTAATCAATGTTTACAGTGAACATAACGGATATGTTAGAGAAATAGCTTTCTCTCAAACGGAAAACATTTATAATACAGTGCTTGATATTTATAAAACAGCGACTGAACATGACATCAACACACAGTTGGCTGCCATCAAATTAGCCGAAAAAAGAATTAGTGATACAATGTGGTTACAATCCACAATTTAAGAAAATATTATATTTAACTTAAAGCCTGACATTTTTGTCAGGCTTTTTTTATGCCTAAATTATCGCAAAATACGATAAAATGCGCCTGGTATTTACAACTAAACATAAATTATATTTAATTGTATATCAATTATTTATGATAATATGTTAAATACATTCTTTATGTAAAAAGTTAGGTCAATTAATCTAGTTTTTTAAAATACAAGGCAATCAAACGATGTTACTATGGTCATATAATTGAGTGTTTAATCATACTTTGAGCACTAGAATATACAAATAAGCATATTATATTAATGTAAATTACTGTATTTTAGCACTTTACGAAATAATTTACAATTGTAAAAACCATACTTTACAATTGTAAATAATATATTTTACAAATGTAAATCAAATGTTTTACATTTGTAAAGCATAAAACATTACGCAAATACATATTAAACAATTGTTATAAAATGGTTGAAATCAGGATATTAGATATATTAAACACTTCTGGATTAAGCAAACAAGATTTTGCCATAAAGCTCGGAATTTCAAATTCCACCCTCTCCCATCTTTCTTCAGGAAGAAACAAAGCAAGCTTAGATTTAGTAGTTACTGTGCTTCAGAATTTTCCAGAAATCAATCCTGAATGGCTAATTTTAGGAAAAGGCGAAATGAAACGAAACGACAATGAAGCTCGCCTCGATAAGGTTAAAGAAAAATTGATTAAAGAAATTTCTCAAATATCTGATGATTTTGAGAATAAAATAAAAAAGATGAATACTCTGATGACAGAGATTAAGGATTTATAGGCTTAAAAACCTAATGACGACTTTCAAATAAATTTAAGTAAGCCATTTAATCCTCTTAATTTAAAGAAATAAGATGTCGGGAATTAATTCGTTTTATATAGAACTGTAAAAATTGGTGCGTTTATACAACTTTTATAGCTTGTTTTAGCTAATTAGAATGCTAAAACAAGGTCGCTTGTTTTGCGCTTAAAATATTTGCGTTAAAAAAATCACTTAACATTTTTTGGGCTTTTGATAAAGCTATTTTGTCAACTGAATAAATAACACTAGTGCTTACACTTTTGCCAGAAATGATTTTTGCTTGACGCAATTCTCCTAAATGCTGGGAAACCGTTGATTGACTCAAAGGAATATTTTGCACCAATTCATTACAGGTTTGATTATTTTTTATCAATAATAACTTAACTATTTTTACTCTTGCAGGGTGTCCCAATGCTTTGCAAAACATACTTAATTCCGCCTCTTGTTTTTCAAACAAGTCTTTTTTACTCATTGCCATTTCATTGCAAATATACATATTGCAAATTAAAAAACAAGTATTTTTGTATATTTATGATTAAACTATTAAATATCAAATTTATGCTTAAACCGATTATGGCTCCAAAGCCATGTTTCGGGCTGTTCCACTATCATTTTTTCTAAATGTCGGGCATATTTTTGGGTAATACTTCCCTCCTTTTGATAATCCAAAGGATTCAATAAATGATGAATTTTGCAGCGGTAATAGCCTCTTTTTACTCTTTTTACTTCATGAAAATAGATTGGAAGATTATATTTTAGGGATAGCTTTTCTAAACCGGGCAAAAAACTCGTTTTCGTTTTAAAAAAATCTACCCAAATGCCATTTTTGGGATTACTAGGCTTTTGATCGCTGATTAAAATGAGTAAAAATGCTTCATTTTTATGTTCAATTATAAATCTACCGACATTATTCATGGCTATTTGTTGCATGCCAAAAGCTGTTCTAGTTTTCGCCATTAGTTTGTCAAAAAATGGGTTGCTAAGCGGCTTGTAGGCAACATATAGTTTATGTTTACTTACCATAGAAGCATGCCTGCATATCCATTCCCAATTGCCGTTATGGCCCAATGCAACAATAGCACTTTGATTCTTATTAAAAAGTTCATCATATATATTCAAATTGTCAACGGATATTCTTTTTTGTAATTCTTTTTTAGAGATTGTAAACCCTTTTACGACTTCAACTATCAATTGACTTAAATAAAGAAAATAGTTTCTAGCCAATTCTGTTTTTTGAGACTTGGAATAACTTGGATAAACTATCTCAATATTTTTCAAAACAACTTTTTTTCTGTATTCTACAATTTTAAATAACAGAAGATATATAAAATTTGAAAACCAATAATGTATTATTATTGGTAATCCGCTTATCAATAGTAAAAATGCGATAGATGTTTTTGAAATGACTTTGTTCATTTTTCTTTTTTATTCTTTTGTTGAATTTATTTTAAAAAAATGAACCTTAAGTCATTTCAATCTAAAAAGCCAATATAATTGCTTATGAATTATTTAATATATCTAAAATCGTGTCCAGATTTTAAATTGATAACAAATTGATACATTAATTCAATCACTTGCTCCATATCATTAATATTAATGGTTTCAACTGTTGTATGCATGTATTTTAATGGCAATGATATCAATGCGGATGGAACACCCTCTCCGCTATAAGCAAAGCTATCAGTATCCGTTCCTGTACTTCTACTAACAGCAGCTCTTTGAAAAGGGATTTTATTTTTTTCTGCAAGGTCAATCAACATTTTCAATAAATTATTTTGAACGGCAGGCCCATAAGTTAATACTGGGCCAAGTCCACATTTTTGGTCGCCTTGAATTTTTTTATCGTATAATGGCGATGATGTGTCGTGGGTAACATCTGTAATAACCGCAACATTGGGTTTAATGTTTCGTGAAATCATTTCTGCACCTCTCAAACCTATTTCTTCTTGCACCGCATTTACAACATATAAACTAAAAGGCAGCTTTATTTTATTGTCCTTTATTTTTTTTGCTACTTGAGCAATCATATAACCGCCAATTCTATTGTCTAGCGCTCGACCGGTTAAATATTTTTTATTTAGTTCTGTCAGTTCATCTTGAAAAATAGCCACACAGCCAACATGAACACCCAAAGCCTCTACTTCTTTTTTTGTTGAACAACCAATATCAATAAAAATATTGTCAGTAGTAGGATAAATTTCTTTTCCACTAGGTCTAACATGAATGGCAGGCCATCCAAAAACACCTTTAACAATGCCTTTTTCTGTAACAATATTTACACGCATAGAAGGCGCAATCATATGATCGGAGCCTCCATTTCGGGTAACATAAATGTAGCCATCATCTGCAATATACTTAACAAACCAAGATATTTCGTCTGCATGTGCCTCAATAACGACCTTGAATTTTTTACCAGGATTTATGATCGCAGCCACAGAGCCATAAGCGTCTGTCATATACTCATCTGAATACGATTTCATATATTCCAACCAAATTTTTTGACCATTGGTCTCAAATCCGGTTGGTGAAATGGCGTTTAAATAACTGTATAAAAACTGATTGCTTTTTTTGTCCTTAATCATTGATTAATTAAAAAGGCAAATCTTCAGAATCATTTGCATTAACAGCTGAATCTGTAGCAAATGCATCATTTTCAAAGGATGGAGGCGCAACATTGCTTGTGTTTACATTAGGGCTTTGGTTACTAGGAGTTTGGGTATTCCCTACTTTTTCGATTCTCCAACCTGAAATATCGTTAAAATATTTTGTTTCGCCTTGTGGGT
>JBDNIM010000396.1:0-2031 GCA_041688295.1 Bacteroidia bacterium | reverse complement strand
CCATTGCTTTACTAATTTCTTCGTCCTCTACAGGCAAAATTCTAGGCATAAATTCGACAACAGTTACTTTCGTGCCCATTGTGTTATAAAAATACGCAAACTCCATTCCAATAGCGCCCGAACCAATAACAAGCATCGACTTAGGTTGCTCTGGCATTACCATTGCTTCTCTATAACCCATCACTTTTTTCCCATCAATTTTGATATTTGGCAATTCTCTGCTTCTTGCTCCAGTTGCTAATATAATATGGTCGGCTTCGTGAATCTCTTTTTTGCCATCCAAATCTACTTCAACCTTTTTGCCACCTGCTAGTTTTGCATGTCCTTTAACAACTGTAATTTTATTTTTTTTCATCAAAAACTCAATCCCTTTGCTCATGTTGTTGGCCACACCACGGCTTCTTTTCACAACGGCTTCAAAATCATGCGAAAATTCTTTTACAGTAATTCCATAATCGCTGCTATGCTTAAGATATTCATAAACCTGAGCCGATTTTAATAATGCTTTGGTTGGAATGCAACCCCAGTTTAAACAAACACCGCCCATCTCTGCTTTTTCAACAACTGCAACACTTTTTCCTAATTGTGAGGCACGAATTGCAGCAACATATCCACCAGGACCGCTACCAATAACTATAATGTCAAATTTCATGATTTTTTAATATTTTGGCTGCGAAATTACAAGAAACAGATGGAATATGCAAACCTCTTTTTTACTTAAATCCAAATCATGCATTAGAAACAAACTTATTTGTAAATATAAAACAAAAATTGGGTTACGATAGTAGAAAATTACACAATCTTGTTTTAGTTTTTTGCTTTGTCTTAAAATGGGTTACCTTTGCAAATATCAATTGTGGCTAAGTTTAAAATAAATTTAAAAGAAGGAACCCTAAAAAAATCTAAACAAGTGATAGGCATAGACCTAGGCACAACCAATAGTTTAGTTGCAATTGTGAATCAAACCAACCAAAAAGCCTATTGTTTGGAGGATGCCGAGGGTAAAATTACGCCTTCTGTTATTCATATTAAAAGTAGCAAAGAAACCGTTGTTGGCACAAAAGCAATGCCTTTTTTAACCTCCGACAGCAAAAACACTGTTAATTCCATTAAAAGATTAATGGGAAAATCATATACCGATGTTTTAAAACACGACAACAAAGGATATGAACTTGTAGCCGATGAAACCAATGCTTTGGTAAATATCAAAATTCAAGGAGAAAAATACAATCCAATTCAATTGTCTTCTTTTATTTTAAAATCGCTGAAAGCAAAAGCAGAAAATATATTGAACGACACCATCACAAGTGCCGTTATTACTGTGCCAGCCTATTTTAACGATGCCCAAAGACAAGCCACGAGGGATGCAGGCAAATTGGCGGGCATTGATGTGTTGCGAATAATCAACGAACCAACAGCGGCTAGTTTGGCTTATGGCATTGGTTTAGAAAAATCGGACGAAAGAACAATTGCTGTTTACGACCTTGGTGGCGGCACCTTTGATGTAACAATTCTGACTATTCAAAATGGGGTTTTCGAGGTGCTTTCAACCAATGGAAACACAGAAACCGGTGGCGATGATTTTGATGCATTAATCATAAAACATTGGATGGAAGATTATGCAATAGACATTAACCAAAACATAGAAAACTATCAGTTGTTGAGAACAAAGGCTGAGAAAGCGAAGATCCATTTAAGCAGCCAAGCGTTTTTTGAAGAAACCATAGCTATCAATGCGCAAGAGATAAAACTATCATTGAGCAAAGAGGCATTTGAAGCACTTATTCATTCCATTGTTGACAAAACCATTAAATCTTGTAAAACAGCGATGCTAGATGCTGAGCTAAATTTAAAAGAAATAAATGAAGTGGTGATGGTGGGTGGCAGCACGCGTGTGCCATTGGTTTTGCAAAAAGTGAGCGAGTTTTTCAAACACTCCGAAATAAATAATACCATTAATCCCGATGAGGTGGTGGCTTTGGGCGCAGCTATTGAGGCCGATATTTTGGCTGGCAACAGAAAAGATATTTT
>JBDNIM010000395.1:0-3417 GCA_041688295.1 Bacteroidia bacterium | reverse complement strand
TTAAAAACTGTTTGTGAGCGCACATCAAAATCTGCAAGAGAAGCAGAGCTTTTAGAAAGAATTTGTTATTATTACAATCCAGAAATTGCAGTAGAGATTGGCACTTCATTAGGTATAAGTACGCTATATCAAGCTGTTTCTATTACCAATGGATACCTCTTTACCTTTGAAGGAAATACGGATAGTATAAAAGTTGCAAAACACAACGCAGAGAAAATGGAACTTGAAAACATTCAATTTATAGAAGGCAATTTCAATGTAATGATTCCTGCTTTTTTAGCACAAGTGCCAAAAGTGGATTATGTTTTTTTTGATGGCAACCACACGCTTGAAGCAACTTTACAATATTTTGAATGGTTTTTAACCAAAGCACACGCCAATACCATTTTTGTGTTCGATGATATACGATGGAGTGATGACATGACTTTGGCTTGGAAAAAAATAACTAAACACAAAGCCGTTACAATAAGTATCGATTTATATTCAATAGGCATTGTATTTTTTAGACAAGGAAAAGAAAAACAAGATTTTACCGTTCGATTTTAATAATGAAAACAAATTTTTTAGATAAATTAAAATCATTGGGCGCTGTTAAAAAAACCATTCAGTTTTTGGATGACATTATTCCATATGGATTTGAAGGTGCCTCGCTTTATTCTGTTCTAAGATTTTTTGTAAAAGGTATTATTAATCCCAAATTCAATCTTTATGCAAGTTCACTTTCATGGAATTTTTTTCTTGCAATTTTTCCTGCACTTATTTTTTTGTTTACTCTAATTGCTTATATCCCTATTTTGAACTTGCAGAATATAATTCTTGCACAAATGGATTTTATTTTGCCAGATGCTGCTTATAAAGTTATTCGTTCAACAATAAAAGACATTGTTCAAACACAGCGGTCAGGCTTGCTTTCTTTTGGTATCTTGAGTGCTTTATATTTTGCAAGCAATGGCGTTTTTTCTATGATGCTAGCTTTCGACAGCAATTTTAATGACAGTGAAAAAAGAAAGTCCAACTTTTTTAAGAAGAGAGGTGTTTCTATCTTACTAACAACATGGATAACTACTTTAATAATTGCCTCGTTAATCGTTTTGATTACCGGGAATTATTTCAACGCCTTTATATTAAAAGAACAATTGGTAAATAAAACAATAATGGTTTTTTTCATTAACTTGCTTCAATTTGCAACTCTTTTTGCATTGGTATTTTTTATTTTAAGCAGTCTTTATTATTTCGGGCCAAGTTCAAAGATTAAGTTCAAGTTTTTTTCTCCTGGTGCAATAGTTGCAACCTTTTTATCATTAATAGCCACTTATTTATTTTCTTCCTATGTCGAAGATTTTGGCAACTACAATAAATTATATGGCAGTATAGGTGCTGTGATAGTTCTAATGTTGATTATATATTTCAACTCCTTATGTATTTTAATTGGTTTTGAACTCAACAGAAGCATTAGCACAGTGGTAACCATTCAACAAAACAACCGAAAGAAAGAAAATCGATTTTTATCTTGAGTTCTTTTTCTTAACCATTTTCAAACTTCTTTTGTATATTTCGCCAAAGCGAATATTAACGCCATAGCTGTAAAAAGGGGCACTGTATCTTGCTGCAAAAACATTTACCCTTGTACCAACACCTGCACCAAGCCACACCCACCACTTTAATTTATAAGTAGCATAAAATGCAATTTCTATCGGCATTGTAAAATTTTGCCTATCGATTATAATATTACTTTGCGTGTATTTTTTTTCCAAAGCAGAGCCCATTCCAACAGAGATTGGGAGCGCCAAACGCCACTTCTTTTGATGGTAAAAATAATATTCCATTCCACAATTAAAATAAGTTAGGCCATTTAATCCAAAAACGGTATTGGAATCAAGCCTTCCGTTTTTAGATGTAGGATTTTCTAAAATATAAGCCCTGTCATAATAAGTTGAATAAAGACCGACAAAAATATTCGTTCTTTTATTAAAAGTATATCCTGCTTGAAGACCAAAAAAGTTTTGGGGAACAGAATTTATAAAAGACCTCTTTCCATCCAAAGACAAAAAGAAACTCTTTTTTTTATTCAAATCATAGCGAATAGTGTCTAATGCATGTTTAAACTGAGCATTAGAGTTTAAAATAAAACCCAATAAAACGATGCTTAAACAAAAGACTTTTTTGTCTTTAAAAAACAAAAATAATTTAATACTGATAATCAAAAACCAATGGTGACTTAACTTTTTCGCTCAATAATGCCAAATCCAAAACTTCTAACATATTTTTTACATAATGAAATTCAAGGCCTTTAAGATATTTTTGAGGAATATCATCAATGTCTTTTTGATTTTCAAAACACATTATTATTTCTTTAATGCCGGCTCTTTTCGCTGCAAGAATTTTTTCCTTAATTCCTCCAACAGGCAACACCCGTCCTCTTAAGGTAATTTCACCAGTCATTGCTAAAAAGGGCTTTACTTTTCTTTGGGTAAATAAAGAGGCCAATGAAGTTAAAATAGTTATTCCTGCACTTGGTCCATCTTTTGGAATGGCGCCTGCCGGAAAATGAATATGCGTGTCCCAGGTATTAAAATGTCTATAATTAATATCTAAGTAGTCAGCATTTGCTTTCAAGAAAGTCATTGCTGTGGTAGCGCTTTCTTTCATAACATCACCAAGTTTTCCTGTCAATGTCATAGCACCTTTTCCTTTAGTTAAAGAACTTTCTACAAAAAGAATGCTGCCACCAACGGGACTCCAAGCCAAGCCTGTTACAACGCCTGCAACATCATTGTCTTGATAAATTTCTTTTTCAACTTTATCTACCCCCAATATTTTTTGAACCTCACTGGCGGAAAAACTCGCATTATAGCTTTCATCCATCCCAATTTTCATGGCATTGTGTCTAACCAAAGCCGCTATTTTTTTCTCAAGATTTCTTACACCACTTTCTCGCGTGTATTCTTCAACAATTAATTCTAAAACAGCATCACTCAATTTCAATTGATTCGCTTTCAATCCGTGCATGGTTCTTTGCTTTGGAATCAGATATTTTTGAGCAATTTCAATTTTTTCCTCTACAGTGTAACCACTGATTTCGATAATTTCCATTCTGTCTAACAATGCAGGTTGGATGGTGTCTAAAGAATTAGCGGTGGCTATGAACATTACTTTACTTAAGTCATAATCTAATTCTAAAAAATTATCGTGAAAAGTAGTGTTTTGTTCAGGGTCTAAAACTTCAAGTAAAGCAGAAGAAGGGTCGCCTCTAAAATCGGTGCCTACTTTGTCTATTTCATCTAAAACAAAAACAGGATTACTTGATTTAACTTTTTTAATATTTTGAATAATCCTACCTGGCATAGCGCCAATATAGGTTTTTCGGTGTCCTCTAATTTCAGATTCATCGTGCAATCCCCCTAAAGAAACCCTTAC
>JBDNIM010000394.1:0-1699 GCA_041688295.1 Bacteroidia bacterium | reverse complement strand
GAAGCCGAAGAAAAAAATGCCGAAGGCTTTGCAAAAGAGTGTGCCGTTGTTACCCACTATCGTCTAAAATCTGACCCAAACAACCCTGGCAAATTAATGGTGGACCCTGATGCAAAATTAACAGAAGAACTAATTGTTAGACCAACGAGCGAAGCCATTATTTGGAAAACTTATAAAGGATGGATTGAATCTTATAGAGATTTGCCAATATTAATTAATCAATGGGCGAATGTTGTGCGTTGGGAAATGCGCACCCGTTTATTTTTGCGAACCGCTGAATTTCTTTGGCAAGAAGGGCACACAGCCCACGCCACAAAAGAAGAAGCCATTACAGAGACCACCCAAATGTTGGATATTTATGCTGAATTTGCCGAAAACTGGATGGCGGTTCCGGTTGTTAAAGGTGTAAAAACCGCCAATGAACGCTTTGCTGGCGCAGATGACACTTATTGCATTGAAGGTTTGATGCAGGACGGAAAAGCTTTGCAAATGGGTACTTCTCATTTTTTAGGCCAAAATTTCGCCAAAGCATTTGATGTAAAATTCACGAATAAAGAAGGCAAGCAAGAATATGTTTGGGCAACAAGCTGGGGCGTTTCCACCCGTTTGATGGGTGCTTTGGTAATGGCACACAGCGATGACGAAGGCTTGGTTTTACCTCCAAATTTAGCACCAATACAAGTTGTTATTGTGCCAATATATAGAACGGACGAAGAAAAAAACTTGGTTTTTGAGAAAGCCGAAGTCATTAAAAAAGAATTAATTGCCCATAATGTTTCTGTGAAATTTGACAACAGAGACACACAAAAACCTGGCTACAAATTTGCCGAGTGGGAGCTAAAAGGCGTTCCATTACGAATAGCTTTAGGGCCAAGAGATGTTGCAAACAACACCATAGAACTTGCAAGGCGAGACACCAAAACAAAAGAAGTGATTTTAATTTCTGATCTTACCAAAATCATTTCAGATAGATTGACAGAAATACAAAAGGCATTGTTCGAAAAATCTTTAAACTTTAGAGACGAAAATATTTCAAGAGTGAACACTTGGGATGAATTTACCGCTCAATTAGAAAACAAGCCCGGGTTCATTTCTGCACACTGGGACGGAACCCCCGAAACAGAAGAAAAAATTAAAGAATTGACCAAAGCCACAATTCGCTGCATTCCTCTAAATGCTGAAACCGAAGCTGGCACTTGCGTTTACTCTGGGAATCCCTCCAACAAAAGGGTGCTGTTCGCAAAAGCGTATTAGATTTATTGTTGAATTGTTGAAGGTTAAATTGTTGAATTGTTAAATTACTTTTTTGAACTCTATTTTTGGATTCAGATTCTGGTATGAATTTTTCAAAACAATCCGACATTAAAATTTTTTCTTTTTTAATATAACAATAATGCTTTCCATAACGCCCAATCACCAGTGCGCTTGATTGTCTTATTTTCGAGCTATATCTCCGATCAAGAAATTGTACTTTTTTATAAAATAAAAAAGAATTTCTAAGGCGAACTGGCTGGCATTTACTTCCGAAATATCGAGATAATATTCTATAGTTTGGACTATTTTAATCTTAGAATTGTTATAACTTTGGGAGATAGAGAATATTTTTAAAAAGAATTTGAATAAACATTTGGAAACAGAATCAACCTTTCGGCTTAAAAAATTATGATTTAGTCGAGCCTTAAAAAGCCATTTTTATTTT
>JBDNIM010000006.1:0-8293 GCA_041688295.1 Bacteroidia bacterium | reverse complement strand
TTTTCGAGGGTTTACAATAGAAAAGTCGGTCTCTTTTGAAATATCAACCGTTTTGCCTTGTTGCATTTTTTCAACATGAATACTCCCCGGCCCGTGACAGCGTTCGCAATTAATACCATGCGACACATTCGTAAATTTATTGTCCGAAAGCGGCTCATTACTCGGCATTGCATTGTGGCAACTCATGCACTCCAACCCAATTTTTCTGTTAAACCGTGTGTTATTCCCGTTTTCAAACCCAGGCGGCAAATCCCATTGTCCTTTTTGGGTATAAAAAGTTAAAGGCGCTTGAAAATAATAGCCGTTTTCTTCCGTAAAATGAGAATTTGTATGATGCCCAGAGCCAACAATATAGCTAATTCTCTCCGTTCTAGAATAAACAGTATCTTTGTTTTGTATCCGATATTCCTTGATATAAATAGCCCCATTTTTAACAAAAGGCATATAATAAAGATTTAAAAAACTATCATAAACTGGTTTAATATTGGTAAATTTTGCAGCCGTTTTGTGAAGGGTAGCACTATCAAAACTTTGTCCCATCCCCGTTTCAATATATGTTTCATACTTATCCAAATGACAAGACTGGCAAGCCGAAATGCCTAAATAGCGCGCAGAATCATGGTGGTTAAGATAAGGCGAAGCTTTCGTTTTTTGTTTAATAGACTCCTTGCATTGCCCTAAAAAGAACAAAACAAACAATAATAATAAAGAACCTATAAATTTTAATTTCACAACAAAATATATTACAAAACCTAGAAACAAACCATTAGGGAGCTATAATGGTTTGCTTTTTTTAAAAATAAAAAACTTAATTTAAAGCACTATATGCGACAATACCGCCAAGCAAATTGCGCACATTGGAGTACCCGTTTTTTTCCATATATGCTTTGGCAGAGGCGCTGCGGCCTCCCATTTTGCAATGCACAATAATTTCTTCGTTTTTAATTCCATCAAAATCATCCAACCTGCCAGGCAAATCTCCAAGCGGCACAAGAATGCCATTGATGTTTTTTTCCTCAAATTCATATACCTCTCTTACATCAATAATATTTAATTTCTCACCATTATTGATACGGGTTTTCAATTCCTCTGCTGTAATATCTATTGCCATTTATTCGTTTTTTATATATTTTAAATTAATAATTTGTTTGTTAACACCCGTAATTCTAACAATATAAATGCCGTTGCTCAAACTGCCCGCATCAAAAGAATTACTGCTACTATTTGTTAAACATAATTTACCCATTGCATCAAAAACATGTAAACTTTTCACCTCCGTATCGCCCAATATTTGAACATTATTGTTCCCATTAGAAGGATTAGGATACAAAGTAAATAGCGGAGTAATTGTATTTTTTTCTATGCTTGAAGGAAAAACGATGGGTGCTCCAAAAATGGGGCGCATCATTACCGCACCGCTAATACTCGGGCTCACTTTTTCCCAAAACCCTCTTAAATTAAAAAACAAATTGGGGTTTCTGCCGCCTTGTTTGTCGTATTTATAATTGTTATCATAGCCAATGTTTAATAAATATCTATTGTTTTGCTGCCAACCAATGTAATAATTTCCTTTTGATAAAAAAACAGCCGTATCAAATCTGATAGTTATGAAATTTGAAAAAGAATCGTATTCCACTCTAATGTCTTTTTTTCTTAAAATCACATCATTGCTCATATTGACGGCAGGCGGCTCAGAGATAGTTTTCCATACAATTAAAGAATATGATTTAAACTCCACATCCTGCACCGCTCTGTTATAAAACAGTTGTATGCCACGCAAAGTATCGGCCAAAGAGTTTTGATATTTAATAGCTGCATAGCCTGGACCATCGGGCAGGGAGGCATAATCCAACCCAAATCCACCCTCAGCGGAACCGTCATCATAATTGTAAGTATTCCCGAAACTAACAGTTTTTGTAAACTCATTATTATTCCCAATTGAGTTATAATTATCGGGCAAAATATCATTTGATTGAGGAGAAACACTATATTTCAAACGAATACTTGGGTTATTGCCACTCAAAGTATCCATTCTAAAAGGTGTAAACTTAAAAACTGTATCTCTCAACGAAGGCACATTCAGCGCCACCGTAGAAACCGGATAATCTTGAATAATGTTGTTATATTGATTGAAAACACGACAAGCGTAGTTAGTGTTTACGGCCGTTGTGCTTAAATTGTTGCGAAACTGCAACCAATGGCTGCCTAAAGAATTGGCGGCCACATCGGCCAAAAAATGTTTATAAGGCATGGATTCAAACCATCTGAGCGGTCCAATAGGCACCGCATTTATTGCCACATCTTGAATTAAAGTATCATGCATATTCCGGCTGGCTTTCATACGCACATAATCCAGGTGCCATTGATTCATATTGCCTGTATTTTTTGTATAGTTAATAAACCTAAACTGAAACCCTTTGTATAAATACTTTGTGTTTTTTATACCTATTAGTATTTGTTTAAAATCATTCATTTTACCGCCTTTCATTTTCCATTCTGTGCGCCACACGCCAGTATTGTCCTTAAATTTTAAAACAAGCGAATCTGAATTATCCAACAAATCGCCCAAACCTTTGGCTTGATAAAAAAAACTAAGATAAATGGAATCTGAAATTAAATAATTAATGGTGTTTAGCCCACTTTTATAATCTTTTAGGTTTATGGGGGATGATGTAAGATAGTCGCTTTCCGAATGTGTATTGGCATTAATAGGAAAATAAGGAATGCCTTTGGCATTTAGATTATCGAAAGTAGCAACCCCATAACTAGGAGGCGAAATCGCAAATGTATTATTAATATTTACAAAACTATCTACCCAAATGGATTGATTAGGATATGGAAACGAAGATGTAAAATCATCAAAAAACGGCAATTTAAGCGTATCAAGAACGCTTCTTTTTGTTAAAGTGAAAGTATTTGCCACTTTGTTTTTAACGCCTAATGGCGCTATCACAGCATTTTGCGAAAAAAGATGGGTGGAAAATAAGATAGCGGAGAGAACAAAAAGTCTTTTCATTTTAATATAACACAAAATCTTCATTTTTATTTTAAAAGTCAGAATAACTAGTGTCTAATTGTCTATCGTAATAACCTTCTTTGTTCATTGCACGAATAGCTGTTGAATCGGCATTGGATACTTTTTTGGAAACCACTAAGTCTATGATTGAACCTTTTTTGAGAGGTGTGTTGTGTGCTATTTCTTTGTTTTTATAAAGCTGTTTAACAACCAATCCACTTCCAAAAACACTTTTTATAGAATCAACTTTACCAAGTCTTAAACCAACATTTGCTAACAACACTTTGGCCAAATTGGCTGAACCATTAACCAGTTTAGGCATTTTTACTTGAGGAATTAAACCTGTATTTATTGTTAAATAGACTCTACGACCCGGCTTCACTTTTGCCCCAATGGCAGGGTCCTGCATAACAATGGTCATTGGTTTCATGTCTTCTTTATAAACAGAATCGATTACTAAAAGTTCTAAATCTTTTTCATCTGCTAAATCTTCTGCATTTTCAAATGTCATTTCAGAAAAATCAGGCACTTGTGTGCTTTGTCCATGTTTTGTAAACCAACCCATAAACAACATTGCCAAAAGAATGAAAACACCTAAAATAATGGCAGCAATTATCAGTTTTTTGATTAACGACATGAATTAATAATTATAATCTACAAAAATGAACTAAAACTTACGAAATTCCAAATAAGAATTATGTACTTAAAACCACTCTTTTTTACTTAAAGAAAACTACCATTTGCGTTTGCGCCTCTCTTTTTTTGATAACAAACCCATATTCTTTCTTGGCTTTTTGCTCCCTTTAACATCCACAACACCGCTACTAGCATCGCACGATTTTGCTTTGCAAGATGGCAAAAGCCAAAAAGCAAACAAAGCTAACAAACCAATATAAAAATATTTTTTTGTCAATTCATTACAATGATTTTGCTATGTCTATAAAGTCTCGTGATTTTAGCGCAGCCCCTCCTATCAGCGCCCCATCAATGTCTGACATGGCAAATAATTCTTTCGCATTTTCGGGTTTTACACTTCCGCCATACAAAATACTCAGTCCATTTGCAATTTCTTCACCAAACCAATTAGCGATGGTTTTCCTGATAAAAACATGCATCTCATTTGCTTGCGCTGAAGATGCAGTTACACCTGTGCCAATTGCCCAAACGGGTTCGTAGGCAACTACAATTTTGCTAAAAGACGAAGCAGCCAAATGCTTAAGAGCAGCTAATTGTTGCTCTGCAATTTCAAAATGTTGATTGGCATTGCGCTCCTCCAAGGTTTCGCCAATGCAATAAACGGCTGTTATTTCATTCAAAATGGCAGTGTCTATTTTTTCTTTACAAGATTGGTTGCTTTCGTTAAAATACTGCCTTCTTTCGCTGTGTCCAATCAAAACATGATGAACACCAACGGACTTTAGCATTGAAGCAGAAACTTCGCCCGTAAATGCGCCTTGCTCTGCTTGGTGCATATTTTGCGCCCCAATAATAATATTTGATCCCTCGCATTGTTTTGCCAATGCCGAAAGATGAATAAATGGCGGAAACACCATAATTGTTGCTCCGTTTTGTAACTCCGATTGCACCATTGTTCTAATTTCTTGAACCAATCCTTGCCCTTCTAAAAGGCTTTTGTGCATTTTCCAATTGCCTGCGGCTATTTTTTTTCTATTTGTCATTATTTTCCCAAGTTCTGTATTGTTTTTCCTTTTCAAATATAAATTCCATTATTTCTTTGTCGTTTTCAGACAAGGTTTCTTTTCTTCTTTGCATAACGATTTCAGCTGTCTGAAACGCTTTTTTTGTAATATAAGTTTCAAAACCATGCGCCCCGCCCCAACTGAACGATGGTACAAAATTGCGAGGAAAGCCTGACCCAAAAATATTGGCAGAAACCCCCACAACAGTTCCTGTATTAAACATTGTATTGATGCCACACTTGCTGTGATCGCCCATTATTAAACCGCAAAACTGCAAGCCCGTTTTCTCAAAACTATTCATCGTATAATTCCATAATCTAACTGGTTCGTAATTGTTTTTAAGGTTGCTGTTGTTGCTGTCTGCACCCAAATTGCACCATTCGCCCAAAACAGAATTGCCCAAAAAACCATCATGCCCTTTGTTTGAAAAAGAACAAATAACCGAATTGTTTACCTCTCCACCCACTTTGCTATATTTGCCTATCGTTGTGCCAGAATATATTTTAGCCCCCATTTTTACAACCCCATGTTCTAGCAAAGCAAAAGGACCTCTAACCATGCTGCCTTCCATAATTTCTGCATCTTTGCCTATATAAATACTTCCATCTGTGGTATTTAAAATACTGGCTTCGACTTTTGCTCCTTTTTCTATGTAAATTTTTCCTTTACCCAACACAGTATTAGTGCTGCTAATGGCTTCGCTTTCATTGATTGAAGAAATAAATTCAAAATCATTTTCTATTTCTTGTGCATTTAGCGTGAACAGATTATGGCATCGGCTAATTAAAACAATCTCGCTATTGATTTGAATAGTTTCTTCACTTTTTGTTTTTTTATAAGCCAAAACAATATTTTCTTTCATCAAAACGGTATCGGAAGGCAAAGCCATTATTTCGCTCAACAATTGCGGATTGTACACAAGTCGAGAATTGATAAATAAACTATTTTCATTGGCTTGCGAAACATATTTTTTGCTTAAATGCGCTTGCGCCATATAGCTAACGGGCATTGTCAATCTTTTCTGCCATTTTTCGGCAAGGGTAAAAATTCCACACAATAAATCTGCCGCAGGTTTTGTGTAGGTTAGTGGATATAAATTGTCCACCTCTTGGTCGTCAAAGAAAACGATGTTATTAAATTGCATTGAAAAAGTTTCAAAAATAAGCGAAATAATGAGAGAAACAAAATTATGGAAATTTGGAATGGCAATATTTTAAGGAATAGTAATTAGGAAATATATTTTCCCATCCATTAAAAAGTACATTAAAAAGTACATTAAGTCAACAAATAAACCCAAATTACGCATAATAAGTGAGTAAACGCATAATTATTTGAAAATCAATCCAATAAAATTAAACCGATTATAACTACTAAAACTGAATTAATACAACTTTTAATGCCGCACTTCAGTATGTTTAGTCCATATTTTTGGACTATTCCATTTTGTGATGCGGATTAATGCTTTAGTTCACTCCCATTGTTCGTTTCTAATGCATAAATTGGGTTAAACAAATTATCTTTGCACTATGAATTTACAGAAAATAACAGCTGAGGTTAATCAATTGGTTTTGCTTGTGGGCGATTATATTTTGAAAGAAAGAGAAGGTTTTGATACGACTATTGTGGTAGAAAAAGGGCTGAACCAATTGGTGAGTTTTGTAGATATTGAAGCAGAGAAACAATTAGTGGAAGGCCTGTCTTCAATTTTGCCAGAAGCGGGTTTTATAACCGAAGAAAACACTGTTAACAAACCCAATGAAACATTAAATTGGATTATAGACCCACTAGATGGCACAACAAATTTCATACATAACTTGCCTGTTTTTAGTATTAGCATTGCTTTGATGCAAGGGAAAGATATTTTGGTCGGGGTTGTTTATGAGTTGGGCAAAAAGGATTTATTTGCTGCCTGGCATAATGGAGGGGCTTGGTGCAATGGCATTAAAATTGAGGTTTCTAAGGAAACAATGCTCTCAAAATCTTTGATTACAACGGGGTTTCCTTACTATGATTTTGACCAAATGGAGGCCTATTTAAACACCTTGAAATATTTAATGAAAGAAACACACGGACTGCGCAGGCTTGGATCAGCAGCTGTAGATTTGGCTTATGTGGCTTGTGGAAAATTTGAAGGTTTTTTTGAATATGGTTTGCATCCTTGGGATGTTACTGCGGGTTGCTTATTGGTGAAAGAGGCGGGCGGTTTTGTTTCAGATTTTGAAGGCAAAACAGATTTTATATTTGGAAAAACAATTATTGCGGGCAACACCAATACACAATTGGAACTTCAAAAACTGATTGCAAAAAACTTTTTATCCAATCATTAAATGCGTAGAGGCATATCTGTTGTCGGAAGAGTTTACCCTTGAACTTAATGAAAACGCCAACGATAATACCCCCACTCTACCAACAAACATTGACATTACTAAAACTAATTTACTTGCATCTGTTAAATGCGGGGTGATTCCAGTTGTTAGCCCTACGGTTGCAAATGCAGAGATAGATTCGTAGGCCAGAGCAGCCAAAGACATATTATTTTCTGTGAAGGATAAAATTGTAATAGTTGATAACACAAATAAACCCGAAAAAACAACTACAGCAAAAGCTTTGTATATTAAGTCAGTGCCGATTGTTCGCTTATCCAAGGTCATCTCCCTTTTACCTTTAATTGTTCCCAAAACAGCTAACATCATAATTACAAATGTGCTTGTTTTTATACCGCCACCTGTTGAGGAAGACGAAGCCCCTATAAACATTAAAAACATTGAAATCATGATTAATGTAGTTGGCATTTCATTTAAGTTGATACTACTAAATCCTGATGTTCGGGTATTGACGGATTGAAAAAAAGAAACTGCAAATTTCCCAAAAGGAGTTTTTATGTGTTCTAAATCTTTGACATGTAGAAAGTAGAAAGAAACTGTTCCTATTGTAATCAAAATCAAACTGCCATAAATGGCAATTTTAGAACTTAAGTTCCAATCTCTCCAAGGTTCTTTTAATCTTTGCCTTAATTTTATGGGAGAAAAAACATCTCTGATAACCGGAAATCCAATTCCGCCAATGATAATAATGAATCCCATAAAAATATGAAGCATAAACAATTCACTTGCCAAGGGCGTTTCCATACCAAATTCTAAAGTAGAAAAACCAGCGTTGCAAAATGCAGAAATACTATGAAAAATAGAATGATAGATGCGGTCGCCATTGTTTGCAAAGGTGTAATCGCCCCACAAAACATAGATACCAACGGCACCAATTAGCTCAATAACAAATGTCATTAACAAAATGCGTTTCAACAAAAAAGTTGTTCCCGAAAGATTTTCTGTATCCAATAATTGATTCATAGCAAATTGATGTCTTATGCCTATTCCTTTTTTTATGAAACCTGCAAAAAACGAAGCAAAGGTTAAAATCCCAATCCCACCCATTTGAATTAAAAACAAAATAACCAATTGCCCTTTTAGATTAAAAAAGGTGGCGGTATTTTCAACGGTTAAGCCTGTAACGCAGCAGGCGCTGGCACTCGTAAACAATGCGTTTACATAATTCATGTATTGCCCTGTTGTATTAAAAC
>JBDNIM010000393.1:0-3307 GCA_041688295.1 Bacteroidia bacterium | reverse complement strand
TTATGCAATTTCTAAAAACCATGATAGAACAAAAAGCCTTTGGTGTTTGCACAAAAGTTGGCGAAAAGATGGGGCTCAGCACAAAACGCATTCGTTTGTTTTTTATTTATATTAGTTTTTTAACACTTGGGTCGCCTGTTATAGTTTACATGATTTTAGCGTTTTGGATAAATTTAAGAAATTATGCAAAAGAAAAACGCACAGCAGTGTGGGATCTTTAATAGGTTTTTTATTGATAATTATTCTCGTTAGTTTTGCAGACTTACTTTAAAAAGTCTTTTTTCTAAAATATGATCATCATAAAAAACAGCAACACCAATCCATACTTTAATCTTGCAGCAGAAGAATATTTATTAAAAAACTTTGATGAAGATGTGTTCACACTTTGGCGAAACGATAATGCAATCATTGTAGGCAAACACCAAAATGCTTTGGCCGAAATTAACCTCGATTATGTAAGGGAAAATGGCGTAAAAGTAGTTAGGCGTTTGTCTGGCGGAGGCACCGTGTTTCATGATATGGGTAATTTGAATTTCACTTTCATATCCAATGCCAAACCGCAAGAGGATGTTAAAATAGATTTTAAATTTTTCACCCTTCCCATTATCGAGGTTTTAAAAACAATTGGCATCAATGCTGAATTCAGTGGCAGAAACGATTTGTTAATTGATGGTATGAAAATTAGTGGCAATGCGGAGCATATTTACCATCAAAAAAAACGCACTTTGCACCATGGAACATTGCTTTTTGCTTCGCAAATTGCAGACTTGTCGGCAGCACTAAAAGTAAACCCTTTAAAGTTTGAAGATAAAGCGGTTAAATCTGTAAGAAGTCGCGTTACCAATATAAGTACTCATTTGAAAGAGCCGATGGAAGTGGGTGAGTTTTACGAGAAAATCATAGATTTTATGGCGCAAAAATACCAAGATATTACTTTTTATGAATACAATGAAAAAGACATTGCTGCCATTGAATTGTTAGCTAAAGAAAAATATGAAACATGGGCGTGGAATTTTGGTTATTCGCCAAAATACACTTTTACAAAGACGACAAAAACCCTTGGCGGATTTGTAGAAACCTATCTTTTTGTGGAGAAAGGCATTATTAACGAAGCCAAAATAATGGGAGATTTTTTTAATGCAAAAGATGTAGAAGAGCTAGAACAGGCTTTAGTAAATTTGCCACACCATAAAGACGATATTCAAAAAAAATTGTCTGAATTTTCTATTTCTGATTTTATTAAAGATGTGAATATGGACGAGTTTTTGTCCACCCTATTCTGATTTTTTTATGTCTTTAATCACTTATTTAAACCCAAAAAACATTGAAGCCGGTTGCGATGAGGCAGGCAGAGGCTGTTTGGCAGGGCCTGTTGTTGCGGCAGCTGTGATTATTCCCAAAGGGGTAAAAATTTCAGCACTTAATGATTCTAAAAAGCTGACCGAAAAGCAAAGGCTTTTGCTAAAAAAAGAGATTGAGGAAAAGTGCATTTGGGCGGTTGCTTTTGTGGATGAAAAGGAGATTGACAAAATCAATATTTTAAATGCTTCTATCAAAGCAATGATGCTGGCTTTAGATAAAATAAACCAACCTTTCAATCATATTCTAATAGATGGCAATCGTTTTAAACCCTACAAAAATATAAATTACACAACGGTTGTAAAAGGAGATGGAAAAATTAAATCCATTGCGGCTGCTTCCATTCTCGCCAAAACATACAGAGACGAGTTAATGGAGAAAATGCACTTAGAATTTCCTTTTTATGGATGGGATAAAAACAAAGGTTACCCAACTTTGGCGCACAGGGAAGGCATTAGGCAAAATGGTTCGTGCAAATACCACAGAATGACTTTTAGGCTGCTGCCTGCCCAATTGGAAATTGGATTTTTAGAAAATAAATAATAGGGTTAAATGAAATAGTGTTTTTGAATAAATTTTACTTTCAATTGCAGAACTAATGTCAATTTGTTTAAAAATTAAACTAGCACTTTTTTTTCAATAAAAATTGTTTTTTTAAATAAAAGATTTATATTTGCTTTAATATAATTATAAAAAACACTATGAAAAATTTTAAATCATTGGAAATAAGGAAGTTAATGTGGGGGGGTATTTTAGCAATAACCTTAACAATTAACACTTTGCAAATTTTTGCTCAAATTACCTTGAATCATAACAATTTTGAATTGGCAAGAACCAAAACCAATGCTATAAGTGCAGAGATAGATAATACCAATAAAAAAACTTTACTTAATATATTAATTCCTATATTTGAGCAACATAGACAATATGAAATGACAGCTTCGGAAATACAAAATTTAACAGCATTAACAGAAGGTACAGCACACGAAAATGAATATGCAAGAAATGTATTAAGCTTTTTCGCAGATAAAACTTTCATGCCTATATATACTCCAATGCTTAAAAGCAATGAAGCTGCTTTTTCTAATACTGAAATTAAAACTAATATACAAGATATATTTATGGTTTACCCTAATCCAAGCAATAGTTCTATAACCATACAATTACCGAATAATATTACCAATGAGATCACAAGCATTACAATTACCAATATGATGGGCATAAAAGTTTATGAAAATGTAAATTATAATAGCAATACTCCTATAGATATAAGCGCATTTGCTAATGGCATGTATTTAGTATCTGTTTTCAACAAAGCACATTTGGTGTATAGCACCATTGTATCTAAGTTATAAAGCTAAAAAAATGCTTTTTAATGCTATATACAAGCAAAGCTATTGTATTTATTTAAAGCCAATAGCTTTGCTTATTTTATATTTTGTATTACACCATACAAAAGCCCAACATCAAAATAATTGGATAGCTATTAACGATGTTCAAGTCAACCCTTTAAAGCCATTAGATACGGCAAATTTTGCGTTTCATTTTGATTTTAATACTGAGCCGCCTCAAATTAAGCTAATAAATCATTTGCAAATGAAAGATAAATTTACAATTAATAATGAAACTTTTAGCAATAACAAAGGGCAACTTGTATTTTATTCTAATTCTAATTTTGGATTTTTAAATGTAAAAAATCAAAGTATTACTGCTAAACCATTTTACTATTCAGAAGGAACCAATATTTCTCTTTTTTTTCCTACAGTTTCAGATAGTTTATTTTTGGTACTTTATAAAAGTGATAGTTTGTTTAATACCCAAAGTCCAAACCCTTATGGTATTGGAAACATTATGTTAAAATCAGGTTTATTCAATCAAAATGCAGTTGCGTTTAGCCAATTAAATAAAAATGTTTATTTTGA
Source organism: Bacteroidia bacterium (assembly GCA_041688295.1). Taxonomy (GTDB): domain Bacteria; phylum Bacteroidota; class Bacteroidia; order NS11-12g; family UBA955; genus JABMMZ01. The sequence goes on along the minus strand of JBDNIM010000393.1, from coordinate 26 downwards.
AAATTCAAACGATTACAGTCCATTTC
>JBDNIM010000392.1:0-5375 GCA_041688295.1 Bacteroidia bacterium | reverse complement strand
CTATCATGTTAAATTATTTGCAAGGATTATGTTGTAAAAATAACGAATCTTGCAGATAAATAACAAACAATTTATGCACAATTAGTTGACTTATAAAGTTTTATGTGCTTTTTAAGGGACGACTATATAGCAGCATTTTTAACCTTGGTTTTATTTTCTTGCAAATATGAAGATGGGCCTAATTTTAGCTTATTAAGCAAAAAAACAAGAGTGGCAAACATTTGGTTTTTAGACAAGGTATTAAAAAATGGGAATGATGAAACCGATGCGTTTAAAACGACCTTTGTGAATTATAAACTAGAAATTAAAAAAGACGACACCTATACTTTAACATATAGATTACTAAATATCTCTGAAACGAGAGAAGAAGGCACATGGAAGTTTTCTGACGATAAATCAAAATTAATTTTAAAGGGAAATGGTCAAACAGTTGAAAATACTTGGACAATTTTGAGGTTAAAAAACAATTCTTTTTGGTCTAAACAAAAAACAGGAAACGATGACTATGAGCTAAGGCTGAAAGACTAATAAACAGGCTGTTATTAAGTTTTTAAATTTAGTGGGTTTTATTATTTAGAAATACTCTAAATTGCGCCTCTTTTAAATGTTCGCATCCGACCTTGATATAGGCCAATTGGCTGTTATAGAAAAAGTAGCAGAAAGCAAGCTTCAGAACAAACTGATAGAGATGGGCTGTTTTGAGGGGAATACAATTACAAAAATTTTTAACTCACCACTTGGCGACCCTTCAGCTTTTGATATCAACGGCTATGTTTTGGGTTTAAGAAAAGAAGAGGCCTCTTTAATTCATGTTATCTTAAAAAAATAAGTGAGCCAAAAAGAAAAACATATTTTATTAATTGGTAATCCAAACTGTGGAAAATCTACTATTTTTAACAATTTAACAGGGCTGAATCAAAAAATAACCAATCTACCTGGCACAACAATTGAGAAAAAAGTTGGTGTTTTTAAAATAGAGGATCAAACTTATAGAATTACAGATTTGCCTGGTGCATACAGCATCTACCCGAATGGCGAAGATGAGATATTAGCCATTGACTATTTGAAAAATAGTATTTCAAACCATCAAGTAGATTTAATTCTTTACATTGCAGATGCTGCTAATTTGCAAAGAAATTTATTGTTTTTTTCGCAAATAGCGGACCTTAAACTACCTATTATACTTGTGCTAAATATGATAGATTTGGCAACGTACAAAGGCATTGAAATAGATATTGATAAACTTTCTGAGTCTTTGGGGGTTTTAGTAATTGCCTTAAACTCAAAGAAAAACACTGCCAAAAAAGAATTAATCAATAAAATTCATAAGGAGCACCAAGTTTTTCAGTCAGATTTTTTTAAAAAAGACACTATTTCTTTTCAGCAACATTGGAACAATAACATAGAGGCAATAAAAGAAAATAAGGAGGGTGTTTATAAAAAAATAGCTTTAGAAACCAACGAAAGGTATCTTAAAATACAAAATATTTTAACCCCAATTCAATCTAAAAACACCCAAAACGCCAAATTTATAACCCATAAGTTAGACAAGTTTTTGCTACACCCAATTTATGGAATTTTATCTCTGTTTGCTGTTCTGTTTCTTATTTTTCAGTTCATCTTCAAAGTGGCTCAAATACCGGCAGACTGGATAGACTATGGATTTAGTTATTTAATAAGATTTGTTTCTGAAACTTTGCCAATAGGCAAACTTAATGATTTAATTTGCGATGGCGTTTTAGCAGGTGTTGGTGGTATTGTTATTTTCTTGCCTCAAATAGTTTTGCTTTTTGTTTTCCTCACCATTTTGGAAGAAACCGGCTACATGACCCGGGTTAGTTTCATTTCTGATAATTTGATGAAAAAATTTGGGCTCAATGGAAAGTCTGTTATTCCTTTAATTGGCGGTATGGCATGCGCTATTCCATCCATTATGGCGGCTCGAAACATAGAAAATTCAAAAGATAGAATCATAACTATTTTGGTTACTCCTCTGATGAGCTGCTCTGCTCGAATTCCTGTTTACACGCTTTTGGCGGGTTTATTAGTAGAAAAAAACGATGGTATTATACATTACAGAGGTCTTTTAATGTTAGTAATGTATGTTTTAGGTTTTGTTGCTTCTTTGTTGTTTGGCCTTTTGTTTAAATTAATATTAAAGCAAAAAGAAAAGAGTTTTTTTATTTTAGAAATGCCAGATTACAAGTTGCCGCAAATTAAAAATGTATTGCGTGTTATTTATTCCAAATCTATGGATTTTGTTGTAAATGCTGGAAAAATCATATTAATAGTTAGCATTCTGTTGTGGTTTTTGGCCAATCATGCGCCTAAAAACAACTTTGCAAATATTGAAAAGAAATACGAAAACTATTTAGGGCAGGATAAAAATTCATTAATTAGCAGCGAAAAGTTGGAGTCAAGTTATATTGGAATAATGGGGAGATCTATTGAACCTGCCATTAAACCATTGGGTTATGATTGGAAAATTGGAATTGCCTTAATTACTAGTTTTGCCGCAAGAGAAATTTTTACGGGCACGCTCGCCACAATATACCGTGTTCAGGAATCTGATGACGATGGCAACAAAAAAATGTTGACCATTTTGAAAGAACAAAAGCGAGCTGACAATGGATTGCCTTTGTATTCCGTTGCCACAATTGTTTCTTTGCTTTTATTTTATGCCTTTGCGATGCAATGTTTTAGCACGCTAGCCGTAACTTATAGAGAAACCAAAGCTTTAAAATGGCCACTGATTCAGTTTTTTTATATGACAGGGTTCGCCTATTTGGCAAGTCTTATTGCTTATCAATTGCTGTCGTAATTTATTTTTCGTTTTTATTATTTTCTAGCTATATTTGTAATTCTTTTATGAAAAAAATAGTATTGTTTTTTAGTTTTGCTTTTTGTTTTTCGTTGTTCTGTCAACAAGATCCAACTTCAGTTTTAAATTTTAATGGTCGCTCTTTTGCGCTTATTTTGGTTAATAATGAAATCAATGATACCATATTATTTAATCATGACATTCAAGTGAATTCAAAAATTGGAAATATTTGGACTGTCGATTTTCCTACGCTTAAATATAACGAGCTCCAAAACATTAATGGCATAGAGTTCATTGAGTTTTCTACAATTGAAAATGTATCAAAACTGAAAAATGATGTTGAACTTAGAGCTACAAAGGTGGACAAAGTGCACAATGGTTTGCAAAAGGGATTGCCAAAAAACTATACTGGCAAAGGTGTTATTGTTGGGATTGTAGATGTTGGATTTCAAAATAATCACCCTACTTTTTTTAACCAAGAAGGCACAAAAAATAGAATTGCCAGATATTGGAACCAAAGCGCAGCAGGCACACCGCCAAGCGGATTTAGTTATGGCAACGAATTTTCGGACACCACCTCAATAATAAATGCAAATGATTGGGATGGAACACATGGAACACATGTGGCTGGCATTGCTGCTGGCAGCGGATTGGGGTCAAAAAACTTTCAGTTTAAGGGCGTTGCGCCAGAGGCCGAGTTGGTTTTTGTTTCTATAAAATACAGAAACGATACGCTTGCTGGCAGTGCTTTGGGCGATTATGTGGTAGCCAATCCATGTATTTTGGATGCCTATAAATATATTTTTGATTATGCGCAATCTGTGGGAAAACCTGCGGTCATTAATTTGAGTTGGGGAATGCACACCGGTTCGCACGATGGCAATAGTTTGTTTGATAAAGCCACCGAACTGCTGGTGGGCAAGGGAAGGGTTTTGGTTGGCGCAAATGGAAATGATGGCACAAATAACATGCACATCAGCCATTCATTTAATAAGGACACTATCAACACTTTAATGATAGAAAACAGCAGAGAACGAAGAACTAAAGAAAGCGTATATGCAGTTTTTTGGAGTAGCAAAAACAGTGTTTTTTCAATGCAAGTTTCTGTTCTAGATACCAATTTGAATACCATTGCGCAAACGCCTTTTGTAAATTCTACTGCAAGGATGTCGAGAACTTTTGTTCTGAATGATTCTTTTAAAATTGTTTTTAAAATAGAACCTAGTTTTGTTACCAATCAAAAACCTAATATCACTGTTTCTGCAAATAATCCTCAGCAATCTTTGTTTATTTTTAGATTAAGTTTCACTTCAGACACAAGCACTGTTCACGGATGGAACAGTGGGGCAAGCAGAGATTGGACAAGCGGAAGTTTTGCAAACAAATGGGGCAAATGGAATTTTGATAATATATTTATGTCAGGAAATTCTGACTACACGGCAGGCGAAAATGGCGGAACATCAAAAGCCGTTATCTCTGTTGGGGCAATGGCTGCCCGCTCATCATACATAAATATTAAAGGCAATTTAAGAAACGACAGTGGCTATGTTTTGCCTGGCAAAATAGCGCCTTTCTCGAGCAGGGGCCCAACAGTGGATGGGCGTATAAAACCTAATATTGTTGCGCCAGGGTTTAGAGTGCCTTCTGCTATCAATAATTTACAATTTCCGGGTTGGAAAGTAGATGACATAATGGATACCTCTCGTTTTAGAGGAAAGCAACAAATTTGGGCTGTCTCTAGCGGAACCTCAATGGCTGCGCCACACATTGCAGGCATAGTGGCTCTTATTTTACAAGCCAACCCGAATTTGAACCAATGGGAGATTAAAAATATTTTGGAAAGCACCGCCACGCAAGATGATGAAACGGGAGCTGTGCCCAACAATACCTACGGTTACGGAAAGGTGAATGCTCTAGAAGCTGTAAAAAAAGCGTATCTAATTTTAAATATTAACGCAAGTTTACTGCCTTTGGCAATTTCTATTTATCCAAATCCTGCTCTCAATAATTTGCAAATTTCATTGCCTGAATCCATGTTTTTAAACTCAATTGAAATTATTAGCGCGAATGGAAAATCTGTTTTAATGCAAAATATGGATGCCAAGTTTTCGAAAGATTTTCAGTTTAATATTTCAGAATTAAATGCAGGCATCTATGTTGTTAAAATTCCTTTGAATGGTGAGGTTTATTTCTATAAATTTATGAAATATTGATTAGTTGATTTTTTAAATTTTTACATAAAATAGATTATTTTGTAAAAGAGTTATCCGCTGTGCTTCTTTTCATTACAGTTGATTTTTATTTGTCAGAACAAAGTCGTCAAAAGATTTTGGCCCTTGTCCTGTGATAATTTTTACCCATTCTGTTGTTTTTCGTAGCTTTGACATCTTAAAAACAACAACGAAACTAAAAGAACTTCTTTGATGTCGTTGTGAATTGGTTGCATTTCGTATCTTTGACATCTTAAAAACAACAAATAAGTTTCGTAAAAGCATCGCTACTCAGTTGTGAATTGGTTGCATTTCGTATCTTTGACATCTTAAAAACAACTCAT
>JBDNIM010000391.1:0-2285 GCA_041688295.1 Bacteroidia bacterium | reverse complement strand
TTTCAGGTTTCGGATGGCATTCAGGCAGTGGTTGGCGGTTGTTTAAGGGGTATAAAAGACACAAAATTTATAGGCATCATTTCATTCTTCTCTTATTGTATTATTATGATTCCAGGTGCATATTTTTTAAGCTTCTATTTGAATCTTGGGGTAAAAGGAATATGGTATTCTTTCATTATTGGCCTAACTTTTGCCGCCATTTTTATGGTTTACCGTTTTTATTACAAAACATTCAAAAAATCAATTATTTTTGAAGATGCTTAAAAAACTGCAATTTTTTATAATTTTCGCTTCAATTTTTAATGCAAATGCGCAATTAAAATTTGACACTTGGCTTTTTTCTGTTCAGCCTACCTTAGGTGGAAAAATTGGATTACACACAGACAAAGAACAAAAATTTAAAGATTCTTTTAAAAAAACAGATCAATTAAGGCAATCTATTGGGTTTAATATTTATTCTCCGATTGAAATAAGTAATAAAAACAAGTTACAAATTGGCCTACAATATCAAAATTTTGGATTAACAAGAAAGGTTGAAGACATTAAATTTGCAGACACCATCCATCCAAAAATTGGCATTAGAAACGATTTAGTGGATGTTGGCCCTTCGTGGGTAGAGTTTCGATATAGATACCATTACATCGCCATTCCTTTTTTATTTATTAAAACCATCAAAGAAAGTAAAACAAAGCCAGGTTCTTTGCATTTTGTTGCAGGAGGAGCGCTTTCTGGTTTAATTAAACAAGATATTAAGGCAAAGTTTTTTGGATTTTCGTTTGGCAAAAATAAAAATGTGAAGTTTAATGAAGATGATGTCAATGCAGGCATTATTAATGCAAATATTCAAATTGGGATACGCTACGAAAACAAGGTGTATGGAGAAAATACATCTATTTATTTGCAACCTAATCTATATTGTGCCATGTTGCCCTCAAACTATGGTGTAAATAAAAGCTTGCTTTATTCTTTAGGTTTGGAAATAGGGATTAAACATTATTTTGAGAAAAAATAGTATTTTTTAACTTAAAACAACTTGTAAGGTTTTGCCCAATACTTGTTTTATAAGAATATTATTGGCATTGAATCCATTTGGTAAATTCATTTCATTTTTAGCATTATAAATTGTCAACAACTGACAACTTTCAATAATTTCAATATTAAAATCGGAAGACAAGCTATCTCTTAATTCATTTATTTTGTTCTCTTTGCTATCGCAACAAGCAGAGAAACTAATGGCTGAATTTTGCATCACATTTATTCTAATACCAAATTTTGCAAACAAATCAAAAATAACGCTCAAATTATCTTCGGCAATAAAAGAAAAGTTCTTTGTAGAAATAGAAATCAGAGTTTGCTGCTCCTTTACGATGTAACATTCCACATTCAAATCTTCGGCACTGTTATTCACTATTGTGCCAATAGCTTTTGAATCAATAAAAGAATTTACCAGTAAATTAATGTTTTTTGATTTAAGCGGCTGAATGGTTTTGGGGTGTATAACTGAGGCTCCATAATATGCTAATTCTATGGCTTGATTATAATTTATAGCATCAATTTTTACAGCAGTTTCAAACTTTTTAGGGTCTGCATTCATAATTCCTGCAACATCTTTCCAAATTGTTACATCTTTTGCATTTAGACAATAGGCAAAAATAGCAGCCGTATAATCCGAACCTTCTCTGCCCAAGGTGGTGGTATTATTTTTTGCATCTCGCCCAATAAAACCTTGGGTAATAACAATACTTCTTTCTGTAAATGGTTTTAAAATTCTTTGGATAATCTCTTCTGTTTCTTCCCAATTTATTCTAGCCTCTCTAAAATTGCTATCTGTTTGAATGAAATTTCTAGCATCCACCCATTTGGTTCTTACATTAATATTATGCAAATAATCGCTTACAATTTTAGTGGACAAAAGCTCACCATAACAAATAATGCCATCATAAACCTCATCATAAGAAATATCTTTAAGTTTTTTGTCAACCAAACATTCTAATTCCATAAACAAATCTTCTAAATCAGAAAAAATATGGTGTTTTGTATCTGAAATTAAATCATTTGCAATTTTATAATGAAAACTTTTTAACGCCTCAATGCTAACTTTCTTCAATTCTGAACTGTTTTCCCAAAACGCCTTTACCAAATCTTCTAATAAATTGGTTGTTTTTCCCATAGCAGAAATCACAATCAACAAGTTTTGACCTGCAAATTCCGCAATTATATCGCCAACATTTCTTACTGCCTCCGCATTTTTTACAGATGCGCCACCAAATTTGAATACTTTCATC
>JBDNIM010000390.1:0-2936 GCA_041688295.1 Bacteroidia bacterium | reverse complement strand
ATGAAAATCGCTCCTGTCGTAAGCTTTTCCATCCACTCTTTCATATAAGTTTTCGGTAAGCAAAATTGCAAATACTGGTTCTGCAAATGTCTTGGTTAAAAAGTCAGAAGGTGTAACCTCATTTATTTTTGCTTCTTTTAACAATTCTAAAGCGCCCAAAGATACTCTGCCATTGCCTGTCAAAACTATTTTAATATTGCCTAAATCAACTTTCTTTAATTCATTTTTTACACTTAAATAATCTGGACTTAAGTAGGCTGGTGTTAAATCAAAAGTTTTATATTTTTTGCCCCAAGTTAGCAATCCATTATAGGCGCCCACAATTCCTGCAAATCTGCCAAATCCTAAAATTCTATCACCACTTTTCCATCTTAATGTTTCATAATCAGTTAGCGTTATTTTCTTATGAATCATAGCCTGCATCAACCCTTTGTTGTGGGCTTGTTTCTTTATTGTGTGCGAAAAAAAGAAGTAATGTTTTCCTTCAATCAATTTTTCTTCAGGAATTTCCTTAACGCCAAATAGAACATCGCAATTAAAGATGTCTTCTTGAATGGTTACCCCTATTTTTTGATATGATTCATTGCTAAAACATCGGTCGTCCGAAGGTTGAAGATATAATTGAATTTGTGGGTGTTTTTCTAATATTTGTGAACATTGAGATGGTGTAAAAGCGACCCGTTTGTCAGCTGGTTTTTTTTCTTCTCTTAATAATGCAATTTTCATTATTATTAAATTTAAAAGAAATTTTTCTTATCAAATTTACGCCAATACCAAACAGTGGCAAACCCAAATAAAGCGCCTCCCACATGGGCAAAATGGGCAATTGGGTCCCATTTAAAATTACCAAATCCTAAATATAAATCTATAGCAATAAATATGGGCACAAAATATTTAGCTTTAATAGGATAGGGGATGAATAAAAACACTAGTTTCGTATTTGGAAAAAGAAAGGCAAATGCAGCAACAATGCCGTAAATAGCACCACTTGCGCCAACTGTTTGACTATAAATAATGCCGCTTATTTGCCCCAAAGCTTCTTGACTTTTAACAATAGGGCTATTGGTTTTTATATTATTGCCGTCAATCATCATATCTAAATCCTGTGGTGAAGGAAACCATAAATGCGTTAGTTGATAAAGCTGAATGGCATTGGCCGATAAATGCAAAAATAAAGCGCCAAAACCAGAGATAAAAAATATGGTTAAAAACTTTTTTGGACCTAAGAAATTTTCAAGTACAATACCGAAAGAAACCAACCCTACCATATTGAACAATAAATGTGTAAATCCCCCATGCATAAACATGTGCGTTAGCATTTGCCAAGGTTTAAATAGCGGATTTTTAGGGTAGTGTAAAGCCAAATAATCATTAAGATTTATATTCCTAGTTTCAAGTAAAAAGGTGCCAATAAAAAGTACAATACAGGCTATTAAAAGCTGTTGTACAATGGGGGTGATGTTAAAACGATTCATTATTTAAAAAAGTTGATTATTTTTTCTTGGTTTATTTCTATGAAAACTGGCTTTCCGTTTTCTCTTGTTGATGGATTTTCGCATTTAAATAAGTTTTCTAAAAGACTTTTAATTTCGGGTTTTTCTAATGTTTTGGTTCTGAAAATGGCTTCGTTTTGTGCTAAAGCTAGTGCCAAAGCTCTTTTTTTGTTTGTGTTAAAGTTACTATTATTGTTTTTGAAACTTTCAATAATACCTTCAAAAAGTTCCTTTTCACTACCTTTTATAGTTTCTGATGGCACCCCGTTTATAATCATGCAGTTGTTTCCGAAATCTGCAACATCAAAACCTAGTTCTTTTAAATCATCAAGTAGTTCAAGTGCCAAATTATAATCATTGGAACTAAGCTCCAATGTTCTTGGAAACAATAATTGTTGTATTGTGGCAGTATGTTTTTGTATGTTTTGCAAATATTTTTCTTGCAGAATCTTTTCATGGGCTGCCCGTTGGTCAACAACAATTAAATTGCCTATTAAAACAGCAGCAATATATCCATCGGGCAAAGAAAAGTAATCGTAAAATACTATATTTTCCGTGTTGATATTAACTATTTGCTGTGCAGGCTCTACTCTCACATTTAAGTTTTTATTCAAATACTCGTTTTCAAATATTTTTTGCCATTGAGAGTTTTGAACAGATTTCCATGTTTTTTGTTCGGTTTGAAAAGGATTGAAGCCCTTATTCACCCTTGGTTCTGGGACACTAATATTGCCAAACTTAGGGTTTTCAGTTGTTGTGTGTGAATTGAAAATAAACGCGTTTTCAAAATCCAATTCAGGCATGGAGGCATATCCACCCAAAGATTTTTTTACGGCCGATTTCACCAACGAATAAACAGATCTTTCGTCATCAAATTTAATTTCCGTTTTGGTTGGATGAATGTTTATATCAATGTGCGAAGGGTCGGTCTCTAAAAATAATACATAGGTTGGAAACTGGTCTTTTGTAATTAGATTATCAAAAGCGTTTACAATTGCATGGTTCAAATATCCATCTTTTATAAATCTTTTGTTTACAAATAAGAATTGTTCGCCTCTTGTTCTTTTTGCTATTTCTGGTTTGCCAATAAATCCACCAATATTTAATAAATCATGAGTTTCTCCAACTTTTAAAAAGTCATTCGCATTTTTTTTGCCCAAAATTTCTGCAATTCTTATCTCTGGCGAGCAGGCATTTAAAATAAAGACTTCTTTGTCGTTATTAAACAAACTAAAGGAAATTTCGTTATGTGGAATGGCTACACGCACAAATTCGTCAATAATATGTCGCATTTCTACAGCCATACTTTTTAAAAAATTTCTGCGAGCTGGCACATTGTAAAACAGATTTTTTATTGAAAATTGTGTGCCATTATTTGTTGCAACTGCACTTTGTTCAACGACTTTACTGCCTTCTATTTTAATAAAAGTACCCACTTGGTCT
>JBDNIM010000389.1:0-6474 GCA_041688295.1 Bacteroidia bacterium | reverse complement strand
CAAACAAATTATAAAGACCAATTAATGCTTTTTGGTTAGCGTGTTTTTAGAAAACATATAATAAAAAACATAACTAGCTGATTATTAATTACTAAATTTTCAAAAAATCGTTTTTTAAAGTTTTATCGGACATTAGTGATTTTTTTCATAATGAGTACAAAAATAGTTATTATATTTCAAATTAAAAATAAAATAGTTTGATTTGAAAAACACAAAAAAACCAATGTCATTCTCAGAAATTGGCTTTTTTTATTTAAGTGATTATTCTTATTTTTTAGAATAAGTAGTAGTGTATGTGTATATTTTATCATCAACAAGTATTTCACTTACTTTTAATTGTGTTGCATTTAAAGTTTCTATTTTTTGAGACACTCCAGCAAAAATAATAGAACTCTCGTTAGGTCCAAAAGACCAGATGTTAGTTGCTGATTGCGGGAAATTGGGGTCGCATTTTGTTGCGCCCTCATCGGTAACTACAGTAAAATTAGTGTTATATTTTATAAAATTATCTTTAAAACAATCTTCAATTATAGCAAATATGTTATCATCGGGTTCGCCTGGAGTTGATATTACAATTGCAGTCAATGTCCAATTGTTAGCTGTTAATAATTGTGTTCTAGTTTGTGCAGTTGCAGGCTTGTCTTCTTTTTTTTTGCAACCTACAAAAAAGGAACTTAAAACAATGGCGGTGAATAATATTTTTTTCATATAGAGTACAAACTTAATAACTATTTATTAATTTAACTAAAAAAATAAACCTGTTTTTTTATAATTTAAGTAATAGAAATCTTACCAAACCATTGGTTTCAAACAATCAAAAAAGTCTTTAAAAAAATATAATTTGTAATTTAGCGTTTTAAAATTATATTTGAAATGACTTTTCAATGACGCCCGAACAAACCCTTGAACAACATTTTGGATACGATGCCTTCAGGCCTTTGCAAAAGGAAATTGTGGAGAGTGTTTTGAATGGAAACGATACGCTTGCATTGTTGCCCACTGGAGGCGGCAAATCCATCTGTTTTCAGGTGCCTGCGCTAATGATAAAGGGCGTTTGTGTGGTGATTGCACCCCTCATCGCTTTGATGAAGGACCAAGTAGAAAACCTGCAAAAAAAAGACATTATGGCGGTGGCGCTTTTTTCGGGCATGAAAAGAAAAGAGATTGAATTTGAGCTCGAAAATTGCATCAATGGAAAATATAAATTTCTTTATGTTTCGCCCGAAAGGCTAAAAAGCAAGCATTTTATAGATTATGCGCTCAATATTGATGTTTCATTAATTGCCATTGATGAAGCGCATTGCATTTCGCAATGGGGCTACGATTTTCGTCCCCCCTATTTAGAAATAGCTGAGTTTAAATCTAAGTTTGAAAGCGTAAAAACCATCGCCCTAACGGCTTCTGCAACGCCTGATGTGGTTTTAGACATTCAAAAGAAATTGGATTTTAAAAGGGCAAAAGTTTTTCAACAAAGTTTTGTAAGAAACAACTTGCATTACATTGTTTTGAACCCAGAAAATAAATTAGATAAAATTGTTGATTTGTGTTTAAAACTGAAAGGCACAGGCCTGATTTATGCAAAATCTCGCAGACGCACCCAAGAGTTGAGCGAGGTTTTGGGTAAAAATAAAGTTGAAACAGATTATTACCATGCTGGCTTAACAAACGAGCAACGCACCAAAAAGCAAGAGGAATGGAAAAACGGCAAAACCCGGATTATGATTTGCACAAATGCCTTTGGCATGGGGATAGACAAAGCAAATGTTAGGTTTGTTATCCATGAAAAAAAGCCAGATACCATGGAAGCATATTATCAGGAAGCGGGCAGGGCGGGCAGAGATGGGCATAAATCGTATTGCGTTTTGTTGCACAATCCATCAGATATTTCCGATGATAATTTTACGATTCAAAGCAAATATCCTCAGGTTTCTGATATTTCTAGGGTTTATGAATTAATATGTAACTATCTGAAAGTACCGGTTGGTAACGGAAATTTATCAAACTTCGATTTTGACATCAATTCATTTGTTTTACATTATAAATTACCAATTCATTTGGTTTATAATTGCCTAAAAATACTGGAACAAGAAGGTTATTTTCAAATTGCAGAATCCATTTATTTGCCCTCCCGATTAAAAATATATGCAGACGACCAAACCCTTTATGAATGGCAGGTGAAACATGAGAATATCGATAAAATAATAAAAGTTTTATTAAGATCGTATGGCGGAATGTTTGATTTTTACACCAATATTTATGAATATGAAATTGCCCGAAGATTGTTTAAGTCGGAAGATTGGGTGAAACAAGAACTAAAAAAACTTCACGAACTAGAGTTGATAGATTACATACCAAAAACGAGTGCCCCACAAATTATTTTTTTAGAAAACAGATGGCAAAAACTTGAAATTAGACCCGAAAAGATTGAATTTTTAAGAAAACGATACCAAGAGAAACTGGCTTATATGAATGATTATGCCCAAAATAAAATTATTTGCCGGTCTGTTTTTTTGGTAAAATATTTTGGAGAAAAAGGCGCAAAAAAATGTGGCGTTTGTGATGTTTGTTTAGAGCAAAAAAAATCAATCGTTCAAACAACTTATTCAACCTATCAAAATAAAATATTTAAGTTTTCCAATGCCCAATCATTTGAAGCAGCAGCGCTAATAAATCTTATTCCATTCAATGAAAAAGAAGAATATGTAAATATTTTGCGATGGCTGAAAGACAACTCATTTTTAACAGAACCAAAAGAAGGATGGATGCAATGGACCACAAAAAAATAATACAAATAGCCATCGTTGGGCAACTATTTTCTGATCAAAGGATACAAAGAATTGCCAAAACATTAAAAAGTGCTGGCTACGGAGTCAATGTTTTGTTTCGCAATCATCAAAAATTCGGCAAACAAGGATTAATAAACAAAACCTATCCGTTTGAAACAAAAGGACTTTCTTTTATATTTAACAAGGGAGCTTTGTTCTACCTCGTCTTTAATTTGCGATTGTTTTTTAGTTTCCTTTTTAAAAAAATAGATATACTTTATGCTGTTGATAGCGACACCCTACTTGCTTTTACCTTGCTTTCTATCATCAAAAAAAAGCCATTAATTTATGATGCACACGAATATTTTGCAGAAGTGCCCGAACTTGAAAACCAAGGTTTTAAAAAACAAATATGGCACAAAATTACCCTATGGGGCATTAATAAAAGCGTCTTGAATATTACTGTTTCTGCTACTTTGGCTAAGGAATTAGAAAACAAATATGGAAAGCCATTTATAACGGTTAGAAATGTGCCGTTTTTAGTCGATAATTTAATTGCAACCCCTTTTGAAACACCAACTATTATTTATCAGGGCGCTTTGAACAAGGGGCGTTGTTTAGAGCTTCTATTGGAGACTATGAAAAACCTTCCATTTTGGAACTGTATTATTGTTGGAGAAGGCGATTTGAGCGAAACGCTAAGAAAAAAGGCAGCGTCAGAAGGAATAAAAAATGTAAGTTTTGCCGGCTTGCTCTCTCCCGATGAATTAAAAACATTGACCCCAAAATGTTATTGCGCCTTCAATTTGTTAGCATCCAATAGTTTGAGCTATTATTTTTCTTTAAGCAACAAATTCTTTGACTATATCCATGCAGAAATTCCTTCCATCTCCTCTTTATTGCCCGAATATATGGCTCTTAACGGCACCTACAAAACGGGGCTTTGCATTGAAAACAATACCGAAGCGCTCACTTTAGCTTTAAAACAATTGGAAGACAAAAATGCGTATCAAAAATTAAAAGAAAACACTATCATTGCAAAACAAAAATTAAATTGGCAAATAGAGTCTGAATTATTGTTAAAAAAGATAGGTGAAATATGAAAAAAACATTGCATTTGGTTTCCTTTGATGTTCCTTTTCCAGCAGATTATGGTGGCGTTATAGATGTTTTTTATAAAATAAAAGCATTGCATCAACTCGGGGTTGATATTATTTTGCACTGCTTTCAATATGGCCGACCACAACAGGAAATATTAAACAAATATTGTTCGAAAATATATTATTACAACCGATCTAAATACAAAAACCCATTTATTGGAAAAATACCTTATATCGTTTTAACGCGAAACAACGAAGAGTTGCTCGATAACTTAAAAGTTGACAATTTTCCAATACTTTTTGACGGCTTGCATTGTACCTATTTTTTAAACCACAAGGCTTTAAAAAATAGAATTAAACTTGTAAGAAACCACAACATAGAACACGATTATTATAAAAACCTCGAAAAGGTAGAGACTAATTTTTTTAAGAAATATTTTTTCAGAACGGAAGCCGATAACCTTAAAGAATATGAAAAAGTACTGTTAAAAGCTGCTAAGGTTTTGGCCATTTCTCCATCTGATTTTAATTATTTAAACAGCCATTACAAAAACGCTGTTTTGGTGTCTGCTTTTCATGCAAACGAAACAGTGGAAATAGAAAAAGGGAAAGGAAAATTTATTTTATACCATGGCAATTTATCAGTGGGAGAGAACAACCATGCCGCCCTTTATTTGGTTAAAGAAGTGTTTTCAAAGATTGAAATTCCTGTTGTTATTGCAGGCAATAATCCCTCGACTGAACTCAAAGATATTTGTGCTAAATATGCCAATATCCAACTTATTAGTTATTGGAATAATGAAGAAATTGAGGCAGCCATTCGCCAAGCGCAAATAAATGTTTTGGTAACATTTCAGGCCACGGGCATCAAACTAAAATTATTAAATGCTTTGTTTAAGGGTCGTTTTTGTGTTGTAAATCCTCAAATGGTGGAACAAACAGGGCTCGAAAATACTTGTTCAATAGCAAAAGATGCCAACATTATGATTGAAATTATTCAAGCAAAATGGGATAAGGAATTTGAAAACAATGACATTTTAAATAGAAAAAAGATATTGAAAAACGAAATGTTTTCTAACACAATAAATGCTCAAAAAATCATAGATTTGATTTAAAAGCCGGTTAACACTTAACTGTTTTATTTAATTAAAATTCGGAAACTTAATCCCGTTTTTTTTGTTTATCTTTTCACCAATGCAAGGTTACCATTTTTCATCATTCATTCCTTCCAATAATCAAGATCCATCTTTTGATACTTTATTTGATTTGTTCAAAGAGCTTTTGGTTTATTCTGCAGGAGATGTTAGTGAGTCGTTGAGTTGGCTCAATGAATTGGATAAAAAATATACCCTAACAGACAACAAATATGGCATGGGCAATTTTATCGAAGACCTTAAAAACAAAGGATATATTGATAATAACGAAAACAATGGGGAGTTTAAACTTACCGCAAAAACGGAACAGATTATTAGACAAGATAGTTTAGAACAAATTTTTGGGAAACTAAAAAAATCCAAATTGGGCAATCATAAAACCAATTATTCTGGACTTGGGGACGAAACAAAACCCGAAACCCGTACCTTTGAATTTGGCGATTCGATTGAAAATATTTCTGCCACAGAAAGTATCAAAAATGCACTGATTAATCGTGGTATAGAAAACAGTTATTTAACAGAAAATGATTTGGTTGTTTTTGAAAAAGATTACAAAAGCCAAACAAGCACCGTTTTGTTAATTGATATTTCGCACAGTATGATATTGTATGGCGAAGACAGAATTACGCCTGCAAAAAAAGTAGCAATGGCGTTGGCAGAACTAATAAGAACTAAATATCCAAAAGACACCCTTGATATTGTTACTTTTGGAGACGATGCAAAGCAAATAAACATTAAAGATTTACCATATTTGACGGTGGGTCCTTTTCACACAAATACAGTGGCGGGAATAGAGCTTGCCATGGATTTACTGAGAAAAAGAAAGAATGCCAACAAGCAGATTTTTATGATAACAGATGGCAAACCCAGTTGCCTGAAAGAACCAGGTGGCTATTATAAAAACAGTTTTGGATTGGACAGAAAAATAATAAATAAAACTCTAAATATGGCAGCTGCATGCCGAAGGGTGGGCATACAAATCACTACCTTCATGATAGCCAAAGACCCCTATTTGCAGCAGTTTGTTGAAGAATTTACAGCCACCAATAATGGCAAAGCATTTTACACAAGTTTACAAGGCTTGGGCGAATACATTTTCCATGATTTTGAAATGAATAAAAGAAAAAAAACCAGATGAATAAACCGAATATTAAAACCTTAGGAGAGCTTAAAAAAAGCAAATATATTTCGCTCAATTTAAAAGATGAATTAAGAAAAAACTTAATTCATAATTTGCAAAACAATGTCAATGCATTTGAAGGTATTTTAGGATACGAAGATACTGTGATTCCAGCTATTGAGCGGGCCATTTTGTCGGGGCATAACATTAACTTATTAGGACTAAGAGGGCAAGCAAAAACTAGAATTGCGAGACAAATGGTCAATCTTTTGGATGAGTGGATTCCATATATTGAAACATCAGAATTAAACGAAGACCCGATGAAGCCAATCACT
>JBDNIM010000042.1:0-4477 GCA_041688295.1 Bacteroidia bacterium | reverse complement strand
TCCTTTTTTTCCATCTGCAAATCCTAAAGATTGCTCATGACAAGACCCGCAAGACACAGTGCCATTCGCACTTAAATTAACATCATAAAAGAGAACTGTGCCAAGCGTAGCGGTATTGTCATTATAAAATTCTTTAGAACCGTCTTTAATTTTATCTTTTATTGGCACACTTTTACCATCTTCAATTGCCGTTTCATAATCAAACATGGTTGTAGGCAAATCTAAAATCAATCTCTTTTTTTCTACTGTTTTATTACAAGCCGAAACTACAATAATAATGAGGAAAAAAGCAATAAAAAGTCCTTTTGAGTTTTTCATATATTTAAAATCTTACGACAAATATAAAATATTTTTTGATTATTTTGATATTTTATATTATTTTTTTTAAAAAAAAATGATGAATTATTTGAAAACACAAACGCATTTGCAAACAATTTAGTATTTTGACCAATTAAACTTATTTTAAAACAACTTCTCCGTTAATTGTTTCAGACAAGAGTTTTGCAGCCTCTTGAGCGCTTATATTATCAAAGGTTATGGTTAATTTTTCTTTTGATAAATTTTCAGGATAAATGAAATTAATACTATAATATTCATTTAATTTTAAGATAATATCTGAGAGCTCTTGATTATTAAATGACAATTGATTATTTTGCCATGCAATAGGATTGTTATTTAAAACAATATCTATTTTGCCGTTTGTAATTTCTAATGTTTGGCCAGGGACAAGTTCTATGATTTCCGTTTTAGTTTCAAAATTTATAATTCCGCCTAAAAGAGAGACTCTTGTTTTGTTTTCTCCTTGAATTTTGACATTAAACACCGTACCTGTAACATTTATTTGTCCTTGATTTGTTTCTACAGAAAAGGGTGTTTTATTATGAGTAACTTCAAAAATGGCTTCACCTGTTTCTAATTTTAGACGCCTTTCGCTTTTATTTAATTTAAGAATATTGACGCGCGTGTTTCTATTCAACTTAATGATACTGCCATCGGGCAGAAGAAAGCTATTTGGTTTATCTAATGTAGCGAAAACTGCATTGTAATCTTTTTCGGGAGCAAAATATTGATACAAACTAAAACTTAAAACTAGCAAAACGATAGCAGCAGCAAGCCATTTAAACATAAATACTTGCTTAGGCTTATTTTTTTCAAGCACTGTAACATTGCTATTTAAGTTGGCCTTAAGTGCAAGCCAATTCTCATCTACATCACTAACAGGATATTGAAAATTAACAGATGCATCAAAAATATTTTCATAAGTCAACATCTCTTCTTTAGAAACAGGCTGTTCGGCCTCTCCCAAGAATGATTTAAAATCATCGAAAATATATTTTTCGTCCAAATTGTGCATTATTTAATTTGTCTGATAACAGAAGGGGTGCTTTGTTGAACAAAACCAAGGAAAGATTGATTTGTTGGATGGCTTTTCAACCAATTTTTCAAAAAACTTTCTTCTTCTTTTGTACAAAGACCTGCTAAAAATTTCGTAAATAAGTTAGCTTCTAATTGTTCTTTCATACTCTATATAACAAAATTTGGGGGCATTGCCCCCAAATCATTTTAAAAATTTATTTATCTCATTATCAAAGAGTTAACATTAATGAATAACTTTTTTAGATTAATTTTCTGCTAAAACGGCTTTTGGAGCAGCGTTTTTTATGGCTTCTGAAGCACCTTGCTCAAATTTTTTGAAGTTTTCCGTAAATTTTTCTGCTAACAAATTTGCTGCTTTATCATAATCATGCTCGTTTGCCCAAGTTTTTCTAGGGCTTAAAATTTCTGTAGGAACATTTGTAATGCTGTTTGGCATCATCACACCGAAAACCCTATGTTTGGTAAATTCAACATTATCCAATTCTCCATTTAGTGCAGCGTTTAGCATGGCTCTTGTGTAACTCAATTTCATTCTGCTACCAACACCATAGCCACCACCACTCCATCCTGTGTTTACTAACCATACATTTACATTTGGATTTTCATTTAGTTTTTTGCCTAAAAGCTCAGCATATTTAGTTGGATGCAGCGGCAAAAAAGCTTGTCCGAAACAAGCAGAAAATGTGCTTTGTGGTTCTGTTATTCCAGCCTCTGTACCAGCCACTTTACTAGTATAACCAGAAATAAAATGATACATCGCTTGCTCTGGCGTTAATTTTGAAATTGGAGGTAAAACACCATAAGCATCACAAGTTAAGAAAAAGATGTTTTTGGGTGCTTTTCCGATAGAAGGGACTGCAATGTTATCAATAAATTCGATTGGATAAGCGACTCTTGTATTTTCCGTAACACTTACATCTTCATAATTTACTTTATTGGAGTTTTTAAAGAATCTAACATTTTCAACCAAAGCACCATGTTTGATGGCTTTCCATATTTGTGGTTCTTTTTCTTCTGTTAAATCAACACATTTTGCATAACACCCGCCTTCAAAATTGAAAACAGAATCACCATCCCATCCATGCTCGTCATCGCCAATTAAGTGCCTTTCGGGATCAGCAGAAAGCGTTGTTTTTCCTGTGCCAGACAAGCCAAAGAAAATTGCAGTATCGCCAGCTTTTCCGATATTTGCAGAGCAGTGCATAGACAATACCTCTTTCTCATGTGGCAAAATATAATTAAGCACTGTGAAAATGCCTTTTTTCAATTCGCCTGTATATCCAGAACCACCAATCAAAATGATTTTCTTTGTGAAATTAATAATAGAAAAATTGTGTTGTCTTGTACCATCCTCGGCAGCATTAGCAAGAAAAGATGGAGCCGCCAAAATCAACCAATCGGTTGGGTTTTCGGTCGTTTCTGGCCTTAAAAATAAGTTTTTTGCAAACAAATTTTGATAGGCTGATTCTGTAACAACCTTAATATCTAAACGGTATTTGGGACTTGCACAAGCATAGGCATCTCTAACAAATAATTCTTTCCCTTCATAATGTTTCATTACTTTTGCAAGTAAAATATCAAACTTTTGTTCGTCAAATTTGGTATTTACAGGACCCCACCAAACTGTATTTTCAGTTTTACTATCAGAAACTGTAAATTTATCTTTTGGCGAACGGCCGGTAAATTCACCAGTGTCAGCAGCTAAAGCGCCTTTGTCTGTTAAAATTCCTTCTTTCTTTTCGATGGCTTTGTTCACAAGTTCATCTGTTGTTAAATTCAAATAAGTATGAGAAGCATTGCCAATAATACTTGAAATGATTGCACTATTATTCATTATGGGTTTAATTAAATTTTTTGCAAAAATAATTCAAAAATTTAACTTTATCTTAATAAGACAGTAAAATGTTATTAAGTAAAAAAACAAATGATTATACTTAGTTTTGCAAAACAAAATGAACAAAACAAAAACTATAAAAAATTTAATTCTGACAGGACATGTAGAAGGAATTTCATACTTAATTTTACTTTTTATAGCGATGCCACTTAAATACGCTTTCGAAATCCCAGATGCAGTCAGACATATAGGAATGTTGCATGGCATTTTGTTTGTCCTATTCATCATTGTAATTCTATTTGTACTCATTGAAAAATTAATTACTGTAAAAACGGCTTTTGTATTATTTATTATTTCGTTGATTCCTTTTGGTACATTTTTTATTAAAAAGATATTAGCAAAAAACTAAATAACTTTAAAGTTAATTTAAAATACTACCTTTGCGGTAAGATTTTATTTGAATATTTTATATTATATAATAAAATCAAATTCATTTTATTACAACAATTTCATTTTGACATTTAAAGATTTAGGGCTTTTGGAGCCAATTTTAAAAGCCTTGGAAAAAGAGGGTTACGAAAAACCAACACCCATCCAAGCATCAGCAATTCCGCACATTTTGGCAAAAAAAGATTTGCTCGGCTGTGCCCAAACAGGCACAGGAAAAACCGCAGCATTTGCTATTCCCATGTTGCAAAACTTAAGCAACAGCAGCACACAAACAGGCAGAAAACCAATTAGAGCTTTGATTTTAACCCCAACAAGGGAGTTGGCTATTCAAATTCAAGAAAGCTTTGCAGCTTATGGAAAATTTTTGGCACTTAAAAACCTGGTTATTTTTGGAGGCGTTAATCAAAATCCACAGGTTGATAATTTGCAAAGAGGGGTTGATATTTTGGTGGCCACACCGGGCCGTTTATTAGACTTGATGAACCAAGGCTATGTAAAATTAGACGCTCTAGAAATTTTTGTTTTAGACGAAGCAGACCGTATGTTGGACATGGGTTTTGTGCAAGATGTGAAAAGAATTATTTCAAAAATACCTCAAAAAAGGCAAACCTTGTTTTTTTCGGCTACCATGCCCAAAGAAATTCAACATTTGGCAGATAGCATATTAAGAAACCCTATTAAAGTGGAGGTTACGCCTGTTTCTACAACAGCCGAAACCATTGAGCAATCTTTATTTTATGTGAACAAAGAAGCCAAAAAAGACTTGTTGAAACATTTATTGAAAGACCAAAGTATTGAAACGGCTTTGGTGTTTAC
>JBDNIM010000388.1:0-6240 GCA_041688295.1 Bacteroidia bacterium | reverse complement strand
TTTAGTTATTTCACTTGCGGCAGCTGCAATTGCAAGTTCAGATAAATTGACAGAGTCGGTTCTCATATAGGTTATGTGCCCTGCTTCATATAATTTTTGTGCCAAAAGCATTGTTTTAGCAACAGGGTATCCGAGTTTTCTACTTGCTTCTTGTTGAAGTGTGCTTGTTGTGAAAGGAGCCGCAGCTTTTCTTTGCGTTGGTTTTACTTCAATTTTAGCAACTTTAAATAAACTATCTTTAGATAATTCTAAAAAACCAATGGCTTCTTTTTCTGTTTCAAATCGCTTGCTCAATTCGGCTTTTACACTCTTACTATGGATTGAAGATTGAAAAATAGCCACTACTTTATAAGAAAACTGCGAATCAAAATGATTGATTTCCCGTTCTCGTTCCACAACTAATTTTACTGCAACCGACTGAACACGACCAGCGCTTAAAGATGGTTTCCCTTTTTTTCATAAAACAGGAGAAAGTTCAAACCCCACCAAACGATCCAAAACCCTACGGGCTTGCTGGGCATCTACAAGGTCTTTGTCAATTTTTCTTGGATTTTGAATCGCTTTTTCTATGGCAGGCTTGGTTATTTCATGAAAAACAATTCTTTTTGTATTGCTTTCTGTTAAACCTAAAACCTCGAATAAATGCCACGAAATAGCCTCTCCTTCTCTGTCCTCATCCGATGCTAACCATACAGTTTCGCTCATGCTAGCCAATTTTTTCAACTCTGCAACTATTTTTGTTTTATCGGGAGAGATAACATAGTTGGGTTTAAAACCATTAGCAACATCTATTGCTGTGTCATTTTTATCAAGGTCTCTTATATGCCCAAAGCTAGATTTTACGGTGTAGTTTTCACCTAAAAACTTCTCAATCGTTTTTGCTTTTGCTGGAGACTCTACTATTACTAAATTTTTTGCCATTTTACAATTAATATCAATTTGCAAATATGACCTTTTTATTTAAAAGTTGTTCATTTGTTTTTACTTTTAAAATATAAACACCGGTTTTCAATAAATTTTCGGCATTCCATTTTAATTTTATCTCCCCAATTGTTGTTGATTTATCAAGCAATTGTGCCACTTTTTTGCCCTCAACGGTTTCTAGCCAAACTGCTGTTGTCCCAACCAAATTTTCCTAAGAAACATTTATTTCAGAGGTGCTTGGGTTGGGATAAACCATCAAATTTATTTGTTTTTCAATGTCAGAAAGGCTTGAATTCCATAATCCAACATTAATATTATCCAAATAAACAGAATTTCCAGAGCCGCTTTCAATCTCTATCATAAATGAAATATTGCTATCGTTTTGAAACTGTCCAACACTAGCTGTCAAAAGTTTCCAATCACTGCTTACAGATGGTTTGAAACCTGTCGTGAATGCAGAAGAGGAAGCCAAAAAGTTTGAATTTCTAAATAAAAATTGAGTCCAGTTATTGTTGCATCCAATAGAATAATAAAGCCTTATAGATTCAGATGAGCTTGCATTAAACCTTCTATAACCAACCATCATGGATAATTTCGGATTTTGATTGGCCGTTTTTCTTAAATCGACAGGAGGCAGAACCAATTGAAACCTTTGCCCAGTTGGTGTTGCGTTTGTTATTGGTGCAACTAAAGAAGTTTTGCTATTAAATCCTATGCTCGTTTCTAACCGCAGACTATTGCTGCCTGCTTGGTCCAAAATCATCCAACCAGTGCCCTGATTCCAATTTATGCTTTCAAACTCTTGCCTAATTGTAGGCTTATCTATTGCAACCCTAGGGAAAACAATAATATATTCATCAACGATTTTTTCATCTGTGCCAATAGCGTTTGTAACAGCAAGAGATACTTTATATTTTCCAGGGGTGCTGTATGTTACCTCAGGCGACTCTGTGTTTGTGCTTGTTATATTTGCACCAGAAAATTTCCACAACCTTGATACGACCGTTGCTTTGCAAGACAAATCCGTGAATTTAACTTTTTCTCCTACACAAACTTGTTGAAAAGTAGCAGCAAATGCAGCAACTGGTTTAGATGAGTTATTTGGCGACAAGCCAGTGGCTATTAAATTATTTGCCGAAACCAAACTTTTTCTGAAGGTATAAAATTCTATTACTCCATGCATAATGCTTTTTTGATTTGCAGAAAACATAGATTGGCACTCGCCTCTTGAATAATCCATGTAGTTTTCCCATTGATCTATAATGTCTGGATTGTCTGTTGTACAAGAATTGTTATTTACAACAGGACAGGTAGCATTTGTGAATGTGCTCGAAACTGGCGGTGTATCAGCACACTTGTCGCCCCTATTAGAGCCTGTTCCGGCACATCCATCATCAAAAGGGTGAAACAAACCTAAATAATGCCCCACTTCATGCGTTAATGTTCTTCCTGCTCCGCCAACATTTCCTGTACCAATGGTGCCAACATAGTCTGAACGCATTACAATGCCATCCAAATTACTTAAACCTTGCTGAAGAGTTTGCGGCAAATAGGCATAACCGAGCGTAGTGCCAACCGCACCAGACTGATTAGCAATGCTGCTAACCGTCCAAACATTCAAATATTTTCGATTGTCCCATCTTGCACCTGTAATGCCTTTAATGTTGTCTCTTGCATCAACATGCAAAGGACTATATACTCTGTTTACACCATCTGTGCAATTCCCGTTAGGATCTAATTTTGCTAATTTAAATTCTATTTGACAATCTGCGGCAATATTTTTAAAAACAGAACGAATATTAACTTTGTTTGCATTATTTAAACTAAAATCTTCATTTAAGATATCAATTTGGTTTTGAATTTGGGCCATAGATATGTTTTCAGAACCATTGGTATGAATGACATGAAAAACAATAGGAATAATGTATTTTGTTGCTCTTTTTTGACTATTATTAAAATCAACATTGTTGTAAAACAGGTTTTGTTGTTCAATAATTTGAGGCGAATTTTTAATAGCCTCTTTGTGATAATGGTCTGTTTGACATTGAGAAAACACTTGATTTGAAACAAATGTTAGAGAAAAAAGAAAGAATAGATTTTTAAAATTCATTGTGTTAATGCTTGTTTGTGTTATTGTTTAGACAAGTATAAATAAAAAAGTGTGTCATCGTTGTGTCATATTTTATTTAACTATATTTGAGATTAAGTAAAAGATGGTCTAAAATTACTAGTGCGGCCATACTTTCTACAATGGGAACTGCCCTTGGCAAAACACATGGGTCGTGTCTTCCTTCAACAGAAATTGGAATATTTCCATCATTCATTGTTTCCATTATTTGTATTTTTTTTATGCTGGAAGTAGGTTTAAATGCAATATTAAACTCAATGTTTTTACCATTGCTAATGCCTGCGGTTATCCCTCCATCATTATTTGTATTGGTTATTGGTCCATCATTATTTTCCGAACCATATTTTAAAGTTGTTGCAAAACCCGAACCAAATTCAACCCCTTTTACAGCATTGATGGAAAACATGGCCTTTGCTATGTCTGCGTTCAATTTATCAAAAACAGGCTCACCCAATCCAATAGGACATCCAACAATTCTAGCAGAAATAACACCTCCAAGTGTATCGCCTTGCAGCATAGTCGTTTGTATAAGGTTTATCATTTCCGTTGCAACCATTTTATCAGGACAACGCACAACATTGTTTTCTGCTTCGTCCCATTTTTCGATTTCAAATGGATTCTGAAGGCCAACACTTTTTATTGAACTGACAACGGCTTCCGATTTTATACCATATTTCTCAATCAAATATTGTTTTGCCAAGGCGCCTGCGGCTACCCACGCGGCTGTAACTCTTGCGCTGCTCCTGCCTCCGCCATTAAAATCACGGTTTTTATACTTTTCTTGATAAACCTTGTCTGCATGGCCAGGTCTAAAAACATTTTTTAGCTTTTCGTAATCTTTTGATTGAGCGTCTTTATTTTTTATAAAGATACAAATTGGAGCACCCGTTGTTTTGTTATTAAAAACACCTGAGCTTATTTCAAAAACATCGTCCTCCTGCCTTTGTGTGCCTATGGCAGATTGTCCAGGCTTTCTTCTATTAAGATCTGTTTGAATTTGTTCGTTATTTACTTCAAAGTTTGAAGGAAATCCATCTATAATAACACCAATTAGCAAACCATGCGATTCGCCAAAAGAAGTGATTTTTAATGAATGTCCAAAAAAATTCGACATTTTTTATTTTGCGTAATTTACCGCTCTTTTCTCTCTAATAACCGTGATTTTAATTTGACCTGGGTAAATCATTTCTTTCATTATTTTTTGAGAAATTTCGAAGCTTAAATTGTCTGCTTCATTGTCTGACGCTCTTTCGCTGTCCACCATCACACGCAATTCTCTACCTGCTTGAATAGCGAATGCTTTTTCTACACCTTTGAAACCCATAGCCAAAGCTTCCAAGTCTTTTAAACGCTTGATATAATTTTCGGTATCCTCTCTTCTTGCGCCTGGTCTTGATCCACTAATAGCATCGCATGCCTGAATAATTGGAGACAACATACTTGTCATTTCTATTTCATCATGGTGGGCGCCAATTGCATTAATAACCTCGGGGTGCTCACCATATTTTTCTGCCCACTTCATACCCAGCAAAGCGTGTGGCGTTTCTGCATCATCTTCAGGCACTTTTCCAATATCGTGCAATAAACCAGCTCTTTTTGCAAGCTTAGCATTTAGACCTAATTCCGTGGCCATTGTTGCACATAAATTTGCAACCTCTCTGCTGTGTTTCAAAAGGTTTTGACCATAAGAAGAACGGTATCTCATTCTGCCTACAATTCTAATTAACTCAGGATGCAGGCCATTAACGCCTAAATCAATCACTGTTCGTTGACCAACTTCTTCACTTTCGTGTTTAATGTCTTTTTTCGTTTTTTCTACAATTTCTTCGATTCTTGCAGGGTGAATTCTTCCATCTGCAACCAATCTATGCAAAGACAAACGGGCAATTTCTCTTCTAATTGGGTCAAAACCTGAAAGCACAATTGCTTCAGGCGTGTCGTCAACAATAATTTCTATTCCTGTTGCAGCTTCTAAAGCTCTGATATTTCTACCTTCTCTGCCAATAATTCGCCCTTTCACATCATCGTTCTCAAGATTGAAAACCGTCACTGTATTTTCTATGGCTGTTTCGGCAGCTGTTCTTTGAATGGTTTGCAACACCAATCGTTTTGCTTCTTTGTTTGCATTAAGTTTTGCTTCTTCTATAATAATTTTTGCTTGTGTGATGGCGTCCGTATGTGCATCTGCTTTCACCGCTTCAATCATCTGATATTTTGCTTCCTCTTTTGTTAAATTGGATACTTTTTCTAACAATTTAATTTGCTCTTGACGCACATCTTCAACCTCTTGCTCTTTTCTTGTTAAACCACTTTGCTGACTGGTTAATTTGTTTTTCAACTTTTCCATGTCATCTTCTTTTTGTTTTACAGATCTAATCTTGTCGTCTAAAGACTGTTCTTTTTGTTTGGTTCTGTTTTCTGTTACTTGCAGTTCGCTGTTGCGTTTTTGAACCTCTTTGTCATGCTCTGTTTTCAAAGTCAAGAACTTTTCTTTAGCCTCCAAAACTTTGGTTTGTTTAACAGCTTCTGCTTTATTCTTTGCATCTTCCAAAAAAATATTTGCTTGTGTTTCTTGTTGTTTTTTCAAAATTGGCATGCCAATGAAAAAACCAATGGCTAAACCTGCCACTAATCCGATAATAATAAATAATATTGTCATTTAATTGTTGTTTTTTAAATGAGTATTCTAAAAATAAGAGAGAGAAAAAACAATAGATTATGACTTTTCAGACAACAAGGCTTCAATTTCCGCCAATTTTTGATTTAGCGGTTCAAGGTCAACGGGTTTTTCGGCCGTTTGCCCTTGCATATTGGATTGATTGACATTGTCAACAGCAAACTCTAAAGCAGCCATTGCCAAACCGTCAATATTATCTTTCACTGAAAAAGATTTATTAAAGAAGGCCATTTTCTCGTGGAGCAATTTGGCTGCTTTTCTAACAATCTCTTCTTCCGTTGCCTTTATTCTCAATGGATACATCCTATTTCCTATGTTCACTTTAATGGATATATCGCTCATTTTCTAATTTTTTTTATTCTCAATTGAACCTAAAAAACTCAATTGCAATTATAGGCGTTTTTTTTCTTTATTCTATATATTTTTTTCTTTGTTTTGAATTTGCCATGCAAATGCCAAAACAAATGAAAAAGCTACGACCGTTGCTTGCCGCTCTAAAATACTTTCGGAA
>JBDNIM010000387.1:0-8829 GCA_041688295.1 Bacteroidia bacterium | reverse complement strand
TTTTCTTCCATACTAACATAAACCTTTCCGTTTCTAACTTCAATACTCAATCCTTGGTTTTGAAAACCTAATAAGGCCCTTTGAATATTTAATTTCAGGGCATTAACGGCACTGTCTTTTGCTTTTAAAATAGCTTCTAATTCAGTAACCCTCATTTCTCTTTTCTTTAGGTTTGTTTCTGTTGTTTCAAGATTTTTGGATAAATCTCTGCTCTTGTTTTGAGACATTAACAAAGAAGCCTCTTTATCGTTTAATTCGTTTTCTTTATTTTTTAAAGCTTCGTTTTTAGCATTCAATTCTTTTGCCATCTTCTCGTTTTCGTAACGATTGTTATCAATTATTTTTTGTGAGGTTTCTGTAGATTGCTCATATAATTTTTTAGTTCTATTAAGATTTGTATAACATTCTAAAGAATCGGATTGCAAACTCAGGACGCGTGTTTTGAGCAAATCACTGTTTAAATTACAATCTTTAAGGCTTGCTTGACCGCTGTTATAGGAGTCCGTTAAATTCTTATTATTCGTTTGGCAATCTGTGTATTGTAGTTGAAGTTCTTCAAACTTTCTTTGAGGTACACAAGCATAAAATAAGATACTTATTAAACATATTTTTACAATAATTTTCATAGGGTTCAAAATTAGCGAGAACCATTAGATAATTACAAATCAGTTTTGAACACATCAAAACACAATGTATAAAATAAGAAACAAAAAGTTAAATTTCTCTATTAATATCCCATTGTTCAAGATAATCTCCTACCCTTCTTACAAATGTTCCACCCAATGCGCCATCAACAACTCTATGGTCGTAAGAATGGCTTAAATACATCATGTGTCTGATGGCTATAACATCGCCATATTCTGTTTCTAAAACAGCCGGTTTCTTTTTTATTGCGCCAATTGCTAAAATAGCCACTTGGGGTTGGTTAATAATAGGTGTACCCATTACGTTGCCAAAAGTACCAACATTTGTTATCGTATAAGTGCCACCTTGAATTTCGTCAGGTTGCAGCTTGTTTTCTCTTGCTCTTTTTGCTAGATCGTTTACATCTTTTACCAAACCTAGCAGGTTTTTAGTATCCGCATTTTTAATAACAGGAACAATCAAATTGCCACTTGGCAAAGCTGCTGCCATTCCAATGTTTATGTTTTTGCGTTTAATAATATTGTTGCCATCTAAAGAAACATTTATCATAGGGAAATCTTTAATTGCTTTTACAACCGCCTCTATAAATATAGGTGTAAAAGTAATTTTCTCGCCTTCTTTTTTCTCAAATTTAACTTTATTTCTCTCTCTCCACATCACCAAATTTGTTACATCTACCTCTACAAAAGAAGTAACATGCGGACTCACCGTTTTGCTCATAACCATGTGGTCGGCTATTAATTTGCGCATTCTATCCATTTCGATAATCTCATCTCCGTTCATCAAACTGATTTTCGGAGCAGAAACGGCTGGTTTAGATTCTGTTTTTTGAACCACAACTGTTTCCACCGCAGGTTTTGCGACTGTTGCAGTATTGGCAGGATTGCTTTTTCTACCGCCTTCTACATAATTAATTATATCGCCTTTAGTAACTCTGTTATCTTTTCCTGAACCAGGAATTAATTCTAGCTCGGTTATTGAAATGCCTTCTGTTTTGGCAATATTTAAAACCAATGGCGAATAAAATCTTCCTTCTATTGTGTTGGCAGCAATGTTTTCCGTTTGTGCAACAGATTTTTCTAAAATCTCAATGGCTTGTATCACAGCATCTGAACTCCCTAATGGCTTTTCTTCTACTTTTGGAGCAATGCTATTTGCAGCTGCTTGGGCATCAGAACCAATAATTGCAATTGCGGCACCAACGGGCACAACGTCACCTTCGTTCCAAAGTTTTTTTATTAAAATACCTTCGTTCGTTGAGGGTACTTCAGAATCAACTTTATCTGTTGCTATTTCTACAATAGGTTCGTCTAATTTAATAGTTTCGCCTTCGTTTTTAAGCCATTTTGTGATAGTTGCTTCTGCAATACTTTCGCCCATTTTAGGCATTATTAATTCAAACTGCGCCATGTTTTTTATCTAAAATAAATGAGGGGCAAAAGTAATGGTTTTTTTATTAAATTAAACATGCTTTTTTAAAAAGGTTAATTGATAGTGGTGCAGTGGTTATTGTATATTGGTTGTTGCTTGTTGCTTGTTGCTTGTTGCTTGTTGCTTGTTGCTTGTTGCTTGTTGCTTGTTGCTTGTTGCTTGTTGGCCATTGATTGCCTTCGAGGGAATAATTTTTTTGTCCGTGTTCGATTTCCTACCTCTAAGGGTTCTTAGGATGTGAAAATTTTGTTTTTTGGGTTATTGGATTATCTTTGTAGGCAAAAAAAAATGAATATCCTAAATATTAGACTTCATTTATGTTAAATTTAAAACTAGCAATTCTTATTAAACAAAACACATGTTCACGCTCGTCTCTTGTGAGTGTACAAATGTAATAATATGAAAACTGGATATTTACTAATAATAGGCATCTGTTGTCAGCTAAATTTAGTTTACTCGCAGAGAACTTTCAACAACAATTTGTCTGAAGCAATGCCGTTCAGAAGCATCTTTATAGACATCCCTGTATTGCCTGAAAAAGGGCCATTTGGTGTTACAAAAGCTGGCTACTAACAATTTTTCACACCAAATTCAAGGTTTTCATTCAATTTGATTTATGAAAAAACATGGTATAACAGAAGTTTCCATAGAATGAATATTGATGGTTCAGAAACCCAATTAAAAGCAAATTTTAATATTGGGCGTGGGGTACTTTCTTATGTTGGATTCAATTTTGGCGCGAGCAAAGCAGACTATACTTATGCAGATCAAATTCAACCAAATACTAATATCCTAAGAACTTTCGAATATTATGATTATGTAACAACTATTTATAAAATTGGTTATTTCAATGGTTATAAAGTGATGACAAAAAGGGGGTGGCCTAATTTGGAGTTTATGTTTAATACAGGCTTAAAATTTTATGAAACGGAACAGACTAAAGGCCGCAATCCCGATGGGCCTAATCTAACTCGTTATATTTTTCTTTTGGGCGAGTCTTTAAGAACTTTTTTAGCAGGTTATCCAATTAGAAGCGGTAGTTTTGAAAATATTTATATGAACTTTTCTGTAAAATTGCACATATTAAATTCGAAGAAAACCAGCACAAGGTTTGTCTATTAAAGAGATAAGGCGCAGCCCTTACAACTTATAACTAATTAATGATGACAAAAATAATTACTTGCAACTATAAAAAATCAGTGCCTTCAATAATTTCCTTTGCCCGGGCAAGGGTGTCTGCGTTCACATACAGTTCGGAGATAAGATGAGAACTACCAAACCCCGCTATGCTTGCAGATTGCGGATTGTCTTTAATAATAGAGTGAATATCTTGTTCCATCAATCGGTTTTGTAGGGCAAGAAGCATCATTTCAGAACCTTCATATACTTTTTCTAAACTCATAATGCGTTGTATTTATTTGGGTTGTATTCGTTCATCAATCCGTAAATTGCATTAAAAATATCTTCTGCATTTGGTTTGCTAAAATAGTCGCCATCTGTGCTATAGGCAGGGCGATGCGCTTTTGCTGTGATGCAAAGCGGTGCAGCATCTAGGTGCATATATCCTTTTTGAATATCCAAAACCTTTTGCATCATGTAAGCCGTTGCGCCTCCTGGCACATCTTCGTCTATAAACACAATTTTATTGGTTTTCTTCAACGATTCAACAATGCTGTGCTTAATGTCAAAAGGCAATAAGGTTTGCACATCTATTAACTCGCAACTGATATCAACTGCATTTAATTTCTGCATAGCATCTTGAATAATTCTCAATGTGCTACCATAACCAACAAGCGTAATGTCTGTTCCAAAATTCAGCACTTCGGGCACACCCAAAGGCACTGTAAAATCAGCTATATTACTTGGCATTTTTTCTTTCAAACGGTAGCCATTCAGACACTCAACAACCAAAGCGGGTTCGTCTGCTTGCAACAACAAATTATACATTCCTGCGGCTTGGGTCATGTTTCTAGGCACACAAACATACATCCCTCTAACAGCATTGATTATCATTCCCATTGGCGAACCGCTGTGCCAAATGCCTTCCAGTCTGTGTCCACGGGTTCTGATAATGATGGGGGCTTTTTGTCCACCTTTTGTGCGGTATTGCAAAGTTGCAATGTCATCGCTCATTATTTGCAAAGCATATAATAAATAATCCAAATATTGAATTTCTGCAATGGGGCGCAGTCCACGCATAGAAGCGCCAATGCCTTGCCCGATGATGCTTAATTCTCTGATACCCGTATCGGTTACCCTGTCTTCGCCATATTTTTCTTGCATGCCTGCAAACCCTTGGTTTACATCACCAATAGAACCCACATCTTCGCCAAAAGCGAATACACGAGGGTCTCTGCCAAGGGCCGCATCAAAACAAGCTAGAACAACTTCTCTTCCATCCACCAATGTCTCATCATTGAAAACGGGTTTCACTTCTGCAATTTTGAGCGCATTCTTAGACGATTGGCTATGCAAAACAGATGAATATCTTTCAAAATTATCGGAAATAAATTGATTGTAATAAGCTTTTAGTGCTTGCCTGTCAGCGCTGTCTTGACCAATTGTAGCGACCAAAACTTTATGCACAGCCATTCCAATATCTTTGCGAATTGCATCTTTTGTAGATTTCAATTCTTTAATTGCGTTTGCAGCTGCGGGATTATCTATTTTCTCTAAAACAAGAATCACATTGGCCAAATCTTTTTTCAATGGAGCTAAATAAGCATCCCAAGCATCCTTTTTACATTGGTTAACAAAATCTGTTGCATCATTCTCAATTTTAATCAATGATTCTGCATCTGCAATATTATTTTCTTCAATCCATTCGCGCATTTTTTTAATACAATCAAAATCTTGTTCCCATTGCAATCTTTCTTTCGATTTATATCTTTCGTGCGAGCCGCTTGTGCTATGTCCTTGAGGTTGGGTAACCTCTGTAACATGAATAAGAACCGGGCGATGGTTTTCTCTACAATGGGTAATAGCTTTTTTATAAACAGCACAAAGCTCTGCATAATCCCATCCTTTTGCCTTAAATAAATCAACACCAACGCCATTCTCGTCCGTATTAAAACCACTAAGAATAGCACTAATATTTTCTTTGGTTGTTTGATATTTTGCGGGTACAGAAATACCATAAGCATCGTCCCATACGCTCATAGCCAAAGGCACTTGCAAAACACCAGCGGCATTTATTACCTCCCAAAAACCTCCTTCACTTGTGCTCGCATTTCCAATTGTGCCAAAAGCCACTTCATTTCCTTTGTCAGAAAAATCCGTAAACTGATGCAATTGTTCGTTGTTTTTGTATAATTTAGAAGCTAAAGCCAATCCCAACAATCGAGGCATTTGCCCAGCAGTTGGCGAAATGTCTGAGCTAGAGTTATACCTATCTGTTTGTGGCAACCAATCGCCATTATTGTCCAACATTCTTGAACCAAAGTGTCCATTCATGCTTCTGCCTGCGCTGTTTGGTTCGGCTTCTACATCTGTGTGGGCATAAAGTTGGGCAAAAAACTGTTGAACAGTGTTCATTCCTGTGGCAAACATAAAAGTTTGATCACGGTAATACCCACTGCGATAATCACCTTTTTTGAAGGCCTTTGCCATGGCCAATTGCGCCACTTCTTTTCCATCACCAAAAATTCCAAACTTGGCTTTACCTGTTAATACTTCTTTTCTTCCTATCAAACTAGCCTGACGGCTTTCAAAAGCTAATTTATAATCAGCTAAAACCTCAGATTTAAAAGCATCAAAATTCATATTTTGTGTATCTGTTGCATTAGATTTAGACATATTGCAAAAATAATATTAATGCTGAATTTATCAAATTTAAAAATTAAGAGGTTAAAATATCCAATAAATTAAACTTTTAATTTATTATTTCATAAAAACATTTATACATTTATTGAATGATTCTAAAACTGCGAAATTATCTATTTTTACTAATGATATTGAGTGGCTATAAGATGAAAGCTCAATTAAATGCAAAATACACGGCTAGCAGTTTGCGTGGTTGTGCTCCGCTCTCTGTTAATTTTAGCGATTTAAGCACAGGTTCTCCAACAAGCTGGGAATGGAATTTTGGCAATGGCAATCGTTCCATATTGCAAAATCCATCGGCAATATACGCTAATCCGGGGAAATATAATGTAACTTTGAAAATAAAAGATGCCTCTGGCAGCAATTCTTCCATATCAAATATTACAATATTGGTTTTTAGGAATCCAATTGCAGAATTTAACATTAATAAAACCTCTGTTTGTACAAATGACCCAATAAGTTTCACAGACAATTCTATTTTAGGCGATACCTCAATTAAACTTTTTCAATGGGATTTTGGTAATGGACAAGTCAGTAATCTAAAAAACCCGCCTTATGGCTATCAAAATCAAGGACTTTACAGCGTTTAGCTAAATTTAACTGATAACAATGGATGCAAAAACACAAAATACAAAAAGGATATTATTGCAGTAAATCCTGCGCCTGTGGCTAAATTTTCGCAAAGCAATTCTGTCTTTTGCGTAAAACCATCTACTGTAAATTTTAAAAACGAAACCATTGGAACTGGAAATACTTATGTGTGGGATTTTGGCGATGGTCAAACATCAACAACCGAAAACCCAAGTAAAACTTATAACTCTTTAGGTAATTTTTCAGTAAATTTAAAAGTTACAAATAGTTTTAATTTTATCAATAACTTTTCAGTTTCAAATGCAGTTAAAATTGAACCATTAAAAGCTGATTTTTTAATAAAGAATCCCAATATTTGTGTTGGAAATCAAGTAATCATTGAAAACCGCTCTACCAATATGCCCTATTTAGAATATAATTGGTATTTTTCAGATGGTTCAACTTCTAAAAAGGCAAATCCCAAAAAAGTATTTAAAAAAAGTGGAGAATACGAAGTCTCGTTATTAATAAAATATGAAGACTGTAGCGATTTTATAGCTTCTAAAATTAAAATAAAAGTAAGCGAAAGACCAATTGCAAAAATCAAAATAAACAACACCTTTTTCTGCTCAACAGATTCTGTTGTAATTTTTAATGGCGTAGGAAAAAACATTAAAAATTACAACTATTACATCAACACCAAAATATATTTAAAAAATAATTCCGACCCAGTTTTTCTGTTTTTTACCTCAATATAAAACATATAATTTAATGGGAGTTTTTGCAGACAACAACGGCTGCAATGATACTGTTTATGAAAAAATTGAATTTAATCGTCCTTATGCAAACTATTCCCCTCAAGACACTGGCGGTTGTATTCCATTTAGTATAAATTTCAAAAACTTATCAAAATCGAAGTACCCAATAGTAAAATATGACTGGATTTTGGACAACGATTCTTTCAAAAGCGACTTAAAAAACCCGAGTTTCGTTTATGATAAAATTGCCATCAATACTGTTAAACTAACTATAACGGATAGCAAAGGTTGCAAAAGCGACACTGTTAATAAAATTTCTGCTGGCGTCAAAGTAAATCCTGATTTTTTAGCGCAAAAGAGAATTACATGCAATAGAGAACCATTTGAAATAGAAAACATAACCAAGCATCCTTTTTTTGAAAGCGTTAAATGGACATGGATAATTGGGGCTGCTGTTGGAGAAAAGGAAGATTTTATGGATGAATTTCACCAAAAGCCAGGCGACTATGATGTCATTTTAAAAGCAAATTTATTTGGTTGTTTGGATAGTATCGTCAAACCCAATTATGTTAAAATTTTGGACCCTCATGTAACTATCAACAAAATATTATTTGACACTTGCAAAACCTTTAAACGGATAGAATTAAGTGCGAATTTAATTGGCACACATCGCTTTTTCTGGGAAATAGACCGTGACACTTTGTGGGATACAGCAATTGTTTTATTGCCAGAAATTCCTTCAAAAATAATACTTTGGGGATTTAATGACAGCAACAAATGTCGTGATTATGAAAATCTGGAGTTTCCATTTGTGCCAAAAGACATTGTTGCTAAAATCAGGAACCAAACGAGTGGCGAATGTGGCCCAATTAAATTTGTTGTAAACTCCATATATTCCAATAAAATACAAGAAACACGCTGGTATATTAACAATGTGTTGTCAAGCAAATTAAAAGAATATGAGTTTTCGCTCATTTATGGGGGCAATTATAAAATTAAATTAATAGAAGATGACAAAAAAGGGTGCACAGATTCCGTAAGTTTTGACCATTACATTGAAGGAGGCAATCTTGCAGTCAATGTTTTGGGTAAAAAAAGTTGTTTGCCTATCTCTTTAAAACTATTGGATAGCAACTATTCCATTAAAGGCAATTATTGGATAATTAATGGAAGAGATACTATATTTTCCGATTCGGCTATTAAAAATTTCGTGGTTAAAGAAATGCCCAATAATAGCAAAGGTTTTATCTCAATTGAATATAAAGGAAGAATAAATGCAGACTGCTGGGCAACAAGATTATTTAAAATAGAAGTAGCAGGACCAAGCGGTAGTATTTCAAAAACTGATTACAGACAATGTGCCAATCAGACTGTAATATACCGAGCTAGAATTGACAGTTCGGTGAATAAAAACCCCGTGCGTGTAGACTGGAAAATGTCTGATGGCAGTGTTTCAAATAAATACGAAGAAATTAGAATGTTTAAAAAAGCGGGGACTTTTAAAACTTCCATGACATTGAGCGATAGTTTTGGGTGCAAAAATGTTATAACAGATGAAACCTATTATCCAGCAACCTACATGAGCGTAGATTTTGAGGCAACG
>JBDNIM010000386.1:0-2976 GCA_041688295.1 Bacteroidia bacterium | reverse complement strand
TAGGTTTCAAACTTTAAATATCATCGGAAATGTAATCTCTCAAACTGACCTTAGCAGAAAACCGGATGAATACACTGTGAATTATGCCAATTTGGCATTTAATCAAAACCTAGCGTCTTTTCCGTCAATCTATAATTATGAAAAAAAAGAAGCTACCATTAAAATTTTTAACTACAATGGCTATGATATTAAAATTTTGAGCACTGCTGATATTCCTGATTATATTACACTAGATTTAAAAGACAGCATGTTAAGAAAAGATGATTCTTTATTCATTACAATTAAAGTGGATGGCTCAAAAATAACGAAAATGGGGAGCACATATTCCACTTTAAATCTTTTGACAGACGATATTAGTATGGAGAAAAAACCATTGTATGTTTATACTTATTTTAAACAAGATTTCACAAAACTAAGTAAAGACCAGCTGAAAGTGGCACCAAAAATGGAATTTAATAAAACACTCCCAATTAAATACGGTAAAAAAACTGCAGGTGCAATTTTAAAAGACGATATAAAGATTAGCAATACAGGCAAAACAGATTTAATTTTTACGGAGATTAAACCCAGTTGTGGATGTGTAACTTTTACGGGCGAAAAAAAGGTTTTAAAACCAGGCGAATCTATGGAGTTGAAGATAAAAATTGATACAGTTAACCAACCAAAAGCTTATAACAAAAAATATATCTCTCTACATTCAAACGACCCTACAAAACCAGAACACAATATTGTTTTTGAAATAGACATCATTTAAACAAACAAAATATAATCCATGAAAAAAAACAGTTTAATTGTTGCATTAATTTCCACCGTTTTTGGCATATTGGGGGCTTTTATTTTTTCAAAAATTAACCAATCGGAAAACAATCAAAACATTTATAATGAGAGCATAAAGGCATCTGCAGCAAGCTATAATGGAAAGGTTGCAGAATCAAGTTTAAACTTTATTTTAGCATCAAAAATATCAACTCCAAGCGTTGTTTTTATAAAAACAACTGCCATGGTGCGTCAAAGAAATCCTTTTGGTTTCTTTTTTGATGGATGGGACCCCTTTGGCAGCATTGGTCAAGTTAGCAGCACTGGAAGTGGTGTTATTGTTAGAAAAGATGGCTATATTGTAACCAATTTACATGTAATAAAAGATGCGCAAACCATTGAAGTGGTTTTAAACAATAAAAAAAAAACTTATAAAGCCAAGCTAATTGGCACAGATCCCTCAACAGACCTTGCTTTGTTAAAAATAGATGCGCCCAATTTGACCCCCATTATAATTGTTGACTCAGATGAACTGGAAATTGGCGAATGGGTAATTGCAGTGGGCAATCCTTTCAATTTGACTTCTACTGTAACAGCTGGCATTGTTAGCGCAAAAGGCCGAAATATTAACATCGTAAACAATCAATTTCCTATTGAATCATTTATTCAAACGGATGCGGCCATAAACCCCGGAAACAGCGGTGGTGCTTTGGTAAATCTCAATGGCGAATTGGTAGGCATAAACACCGCCATTTTCAGCAAAACGGGAAGCTACACTGGTTATGGCTTTGCCATTCCATCTAATATTGTAGCAAAAGCAATCAAAGATTTAATAGATTTTGGCAGCCTTCAAAGAGGTTATCATGGCATGGAAACCGATGAAATTACCGAAAACAGTGAAAAAATAAACAAAACCAACGAAGGTGCTTTAATTCTAAATGTTTACGAAAGCAGCCCTTCTGACAAAGCTGGCCTGAAAAAAGACGACATTATTACAAAAATTCAAAATAAAAAAATCTCGGGTAAATCTGGCTTTGACGAACACATGTCATATTACAGACCGGGCGACAAACTAAAAATAAACATTCTTCGAAATGGGTTAGAAAAAGAAGTAAATATTACACTTACAAACCTTGATGGAGAAACCACAATGAACAAAAACAAAACAGTTGCATCCGAAAAATTGGGTGCAAGTTTCGAGCCTGTTTCAAAAGTGGAGCTTCAAAAATACCGCATACCCAATGGTGTAAGGGTTTCTAACATTAAAGAAGGATTGATAAACAGCATGAACATCGAAGATGGATTTATATTCACAAAATTTAACGGCAAACCTTGCACCGATGCTTTAGAATTGATAAAAACCATCGAAAATGTGGCTGGACGGATTCAAATTGAAGGCATTGGTGCAGATGGTGGCAGCAGAATTTATAATTTTTATTATTAATGCACAATAGATTCATTCGGCATTTTATCGAGAAACTAGTTTTTACTGAATTATAGCCAATTTAAATTTTTTAACCTTTAAAATTAAAAATGGTGGTTGAGAATAAAACATTAACATCACCTATCGAAGGCTGTTATATGATTTTAAATTTATTACTTAAGTTAAAATTAAGATTTTAAACTGCCAATAATAAAAAATGATTTCAAGAGTATACAAATAATAATATAAAAAAACTTTCATTGAAAAAATTATTTCT
Organism: Bacteroidia bacterium; assembly: GCA_041688295.1. Lineage (GTDB taxonomy): Bacteria > Bacteroidota > Bacteroidia > NS11-12g > UBA955 > JABMMZ01. The sequence goes on along the minus strand of JBDNIM010000386.1, from coordinate 520 downwards.
TTAACGAATTTTCTAAAATAAAAATATGAAATTCTCCGAAGTTAGTATCTAAAGCATCAAAAATAGCTTTTAATGTACTTATTGAAGGATCAACTGTGCCTCGTTCTATTCTACTTATTTGAAATCTAGCGATACCACTTTCAAAACCTAATTGGCTTTGACTAATTCCTTCCGACTTTCTTTTATATTTGATAAACATCGATGAAAACATAATTAGTTGAGTATTGCGAATGTTTTTCAAAGTTGTAAAATAAGACAATTCAAAATAAAGTTTTGATACATGAATGTATCATCCTATATTTGCAGCAATAAAAATACTGTAATCATGAAAAATATCATTATCTTTGCAATAATAATTTCAATTATTAGTTGTAAAAGGACTAGCAAAGAACAAAATCCAATCAATTTCAAACAACAAGATTTAGGACTTGTTCCTGACACAAAGACATATGAGAATATTGAACAACAACTTAATTGGATTGCCAAATCTTTGCCTATTATTGCAAATAATATAATAACT
>JBDNIM010000385.1:0-2877 GCA_041688295.1 Bacteroidia bacterium | reverse complement strand
TTAGGATTTGAGTTACGAAATGCAGTTTATAAAGCCTCCAAGGAAAAAACAATTATTAAAATAGCAAATATTCCTGTAAAAATTAACGGTCTCGTGAAAGAAGAAATTGAGCAACAAAAATATTCTTTGGTTTCAATTGAGATAGTTCCATTAAAAGACACTTTAGAAATACATTATTTAATTTGCTTTGAAAAAACAATAAGTCTAGTCGCAAAAGATGCAAAACAATCTATATTAGGTTCAACAAAAACAGTCGCAGCCGAAAAGAGAAATGAACAGTTAGAAAAAGAACTGGCATACAACCGAGAAGATATGCTCGCTATTACTGAAGACATGGAGGCATCCAATGAAGAGTTGCAAAGCGCCAACGAAGAATTGCAAAGCAGCAACGAGGAAATGCAAAGTTTGAATGAAGAATTAGAAACCTCCAAAGAAGAAATGCAATCTACTAACGAAGAGCTAATTATTGTGAATCAAGAACTGTTTGAAAAACAGGAACAGTTAAGGGCTGCTCGCTTTTATGCCGAAAGCATTGTTTCAACCATTCGTGAGCCGCTCATTATTCTCGACAAACACCTTTGTATCAAAACAGCTAATGAATCGTTTTACAAAAAATTTAATATTGATAAGCAAGACACCGAAGTACAATTATTTTACGAGATTCAGAATAAGCAATGGGATGATCAAGTTATGCGGTCCCTACTCGAAAAAATACTTCCCAAAAAACAGCGCCTCACCGACTTTGAAATCATTCTTAATTTCCCTTTCATCGGAGAACGCACATTGCTCTTAAATGCATTACAAATTTTAAATCAAAAAAATTCAGAAAAGTTAATTCTTCTTGCAATTGAAGATATTTCTGAAAGAAGATTGGCAGAACAAAAACTACAAATATTTACAGAAGAGCTAGAACTTAAAGTAGATGAAAGAACTGTTGAATTAAAGCGTTCCATAGAAGAGCTAAAGCAAACCAACATGCAGTTAGACCAGTTTGCATACATAGCAAGCCATGATTTACAGGATCCATTAAGAAAAATATCAACCTTTTCTTTGCGCTTGCAAGATAAACATAGGGATGGATTGTCGGCAGAAATAATAACCTATCTTAATAAAATTCAAGGTGCATCTAATCGAATGACAGCCCTTATTCGCAACCTGCTGAACTACTCTCGACTGTTGCAACACGAAAGGCTGTTTGAAAAAATAGATTTGAATGAAACATTGAGCAATATTATCAATGATTTTGAATTACTTATTGATGAAAAGAAAGCGAAGATAATATTTGATGTGTTGCCGGTAATTGATGCGATTTCTTTACAAATGAACCAACTTTTTTACAACATCATTAGCAACGCACTTAAATTTACCAAAGAAAATATCCCGCCTATCATATCTATTACAACACGCATCCTATCTGACAATGAAATAGAGAAATATCCAGCTTTGAATCGTTTTTTTTCTTACATAGAAATCATTTTCAAAGACAATGGCATTGGTTTTGAACAAAAATATGCTGACAAAATATTTACTATTTTTCAACGCCTACACGATAAAGAAACCTTTATTGGCACAGGCATAGGACTTGCGCTAAGCAAAAAGATTGTTGAAAACCATCATGGCGAAATATTTGCAAATGCAGAAGAAAACAAAGGTGCTGAGTTTCATATAATATTGCCAATTTCACAACCTAAATAAAAAGTTATTGAATTAAAAATATGAACAAAAAAGTGGTTATGATAATAGATGACGATGCGGACGATAGAATGTTTTTTACAGAAGCTTTAATGAAAATTGATCCGTTTTTTACCGCTTTGGAAGAAAAATGCAGTTTAAAGGCTCTTCAATTTTTAAGGAAAACAAAACAGTTGCCCGATTATATTTTTTTGGACATCAACATGCCCTTAATGAACGGACCAGATTGCCTAAATGAATTGAAAAAAGATGAAAAACTGAAAGGAATTCCTGTGATCATGTATTCTACCTCGTTCACAGACAAAAGTATTGCCGAATTGAAAGGGCTTGGCGCATCTGCTTGCCTTGTAAAGTCAATTGATATTAATAGTCTTCCAATGCAAATTTTTGAAGCCATGAATTAATAAAAAATTTTCACACTTAATACTAAATATTGGTTTAAAAATTTTGCATAAAAAAAGCCCCGATCTTTAATTAAAAAAGTCGGGACTATTTTATTAATCACACACCTCTACAAACAATATCCTATTCTTCTGCACTAGCGTCCGCTAAAATTTCAATTTGTCCGCTGTTCAGTTTATCTTTTAATTTTTGTTCAATCTCTTTTTGCATTTCTGGATTGTCTTCTATCAAATCTTTTACTGTGTCTCTGCCTTGTCCTAGTTTTGTTGTGCCATAGCTGAACCATGAACCACTTTTTTGAACAATGCCGTTTTCTACTGCCATATCTAACACCTCGCCCGCTCTAGATATCCCTTTGCCATACATAATGTCAAATTCTATCACTCGGAAAGGAGGTGCCACTTTGTTTTTAGCCACTTTCACCTTGGTGCGATTGCCCACTATCTCATCGCCATTTTTAATTTGGCCAATCCTTCTAATATCTATTCTAACGGAAGCATAAAATTTTAGCGCATTGCCACCCGTTGTTGTTTCTGGGCTGCCAAACATCACACCAATTTTGTCTCTCAATTGGTTAATAAAAATGCAAATACAGCCTGTTTTATTGATTGTTCCTGTCAGTTTTCTTAAAGCCTGAGACATTAAACGGGCGTGTAAACCCATTTTGCTATCTCCCATGTCGCCTTCAATCTCTGCTCTTGGCACAAGTGCCGCCACAGAATCCACAACAATAACATCGATAGCACCCGAACGGATTAGGTTTTCGGCAATTTCTAAAGCTTG
>JBDNIM010000384.1:0-9313 GCA_041688295.1 Bacteroidia bacterium | reverse complement strand
TTATATAATTGATATTTATGACACTAGATTGATGAATTCTTAAAAAATTATCTGCACCTAGCAATTTTTCATATTCACCAATATTTTTGCTAACCAACTTTTTATTTCCATTTAATAAATAAAAAGTGGTGTAATTTTTATCCGCCACACAATACATAATTTGCTCAATTGCTATAAACTCTATTCCCGTAATATATGAAAGGGCAATTTTTTGCGGTTTTTTGTTTGTATTATCGTTGAGTTTTAATTTAGAAACAATTGGTAAAATTGCGTTTTTTAAATCATAAATAGAAACTGGCTTTAACAAATAGTCTGTGGCTTTTAGTTTAATAGCGGACAAACCATATTGGTCATAAGCAGTAGTGTAAATAACATCAAAATTAAAATGGCCCAATTGCTCACCTAATTGAAGTTCGTTCATAATTGGCATGTCAATGTCTTAAAACAAAATATCTATTTTTTGGCTTTTTACAAATTCTAATGCTTTAGTGGGAGATTGAAAGGTTTGCACTATCTCGATTTCTGGACAATGTCTTTCCAAATCTATTCTCAAGGAATCAATTGCCAAAGATTCATCTTCAATAATACATACTTTTACTGCCTTGTTTTAATTCATTTAAAAACCTACATATTTTTCTTAAAAAAAGCTGTCATTTTTTTAACAACATCTGCACTTTGGGTGGCATCAAATCCATGAAAAGCAGTATATTCATAATATTCTTTTTGCACATTTAAAGTTGCTAATTTTCTATTTAGCCATTGACTTTGATACAAAGGAACTATTGGGTCTAAATTGCCATGAAAAATAATTGTTGGCTGACTAGTTGATTTCACTTGATAATAAGGACTAACAGCTTTATAGGCCGTTGTGTCCCAAGATTTTCCAACATACTCTGTTAATATATCCGAAACATTTCCGCCCAACCATAAATTAAAACTGTTATACCATGTCCAATCGCTGATTATACTTGGCCCAAAAAGGTTGCCAACACATTTAATATTGTTATAATCATTGTATTTATAGGCATAAATCATTGCCAATTGTCCGCCTGCGCTTGCACCCGTAACAGCCATTTTACTAGAAATATGATAATTGCCTTTATTTCCTAAAACATTCCCTATGCAGGATTTAATGTCATCTATAATTTCTTCGTGATGTATTGAATCTCTATTGCTCGCCAACCTATAATCCATATTGACAATGGCAACAGAAACCCATTCTTTTTTCATTAGATTTACATAAGCATCAAACTCCGATTTAGAGCCTGCTTTCCAAGCGCCACCATGGATAAAGAGCACCACAGGGGTTGAACTATCTCTCTTTGCGGGCAAATGAATATCATAAACCTGCATTGGACTAGCCCCATAAGAAATATTCTTAAGAATTGTGTCTTTTAGGCTACTTGTTCCTGTGTTTGTATTTGGATTAATGGGCGATGGCGTTGGCGTATTTTCACAAGCTAAAAAACCTAATATTAATAGTGTAATTGCTAATTTTTTAACAGTTTTCATATTACAAAGATAAGTGTTTAAACTACAAATAAAATAAAAAAATAAGCCACAGACATAAATTTATAAAAACCTGTTTATCCAATGTTGTTTCACAGGTTTTAAAAAAGAATTTTCAAAATCATCAGAATGGGTCAATGTCATATCATAAAACAAAGCATTTCCATTATTTTTAAGCTTTTCTTTATTTTCTTCTACACTAGCAAAATTCACAAACACTATGTTGTCGGCTTCTTTATATGGAATCAACATTTTGTTAAACAAATCTAGCTGAAATTCTTTAGCAATTTCTTTTAAAAAAATCGTACTTTTATCAATACTACAGCCACTGGCCTCAAAAGCATCTTCATTTACAGCCAAAACAATAAATCTATTTTCAAAAATAAAACCATCGGCATTTAATGGCTTTCCATGTGAAAACCACGAAGCACAAAATGTTTTAATCCTATTGCCTATCACTTCTATTTCGCTATCCGTCAGCATCTTATCTATAAAATAAATCCAAATTCTTTGTCCTGATTTTAATTTTTCCATATCCTAACACAATTATTGTTGAACAAGATTAATAATTTTATCAACCTCTTTGATCATTTCATTTAGTTTATGTTTTAAAGCCCTTTTTTTATTAGAATCGCGGTCAAGGTCTGGGTTTAACACCGCTTCTACAATTTCTTTAATTTTCAGTTTTTGATCTTGATTTTTTAAACTAATATTTTGTATTTCTATCAACTTTTGCAAGCGCTCAATTTCTGTTTTTTGTTTCTCTATCAAATTGCGCTGATCGTTATTTTGCTCTTTCAGTTGTTTTAACTTTTTTTTAATCTCCTCTAACTTATTGACAATATTTAACAACATTTACCTTCTGATATTTGCTTGTACTTTTGTTTCAAAATCTGACATCAATCCATTCATTATTGGATCAATTTCTGCATCTGAAAGTGTTTTTGTTTCGTCATAAAATTCAAAGCTAATACTCAATGACTTTTGAGTATTTTCCAAAGGCTTGCCTTCATAAACATCAAAAACATTGGTTCTTGACAATATTTTCGAGTTTTTTGCTTTCACGATTTCCTCAATTTGTTTGAAAGTTACACTTTTATCTAATACTAAGCTCAAATCTCTGCGAATGGCAGGGAACGCAGGAATGTCTTTTAAAACAAACACCTTTTCACCTTTGCTATTTATTAAATTTTTCCAATCAATCGTTGTATAATAAACATCATCTTTTATGCCAAACTGTTGTTTCAAAGCGTTGCTCAATTGAAACAACTCTTGTTTTTTAGGATTGACCTTATACTGCGCAAATAAATTTTGAACCACCGATTTCAAATAAAAGTAATCTGCTTTTGTCGATTTTTGGTCCCAACTTTCGTTGTATTGATTTCCTGAAACCAATAAAAATAACACCTCTATCTCAATTGTTTTGTCACCTTTTTTAAGATAAGTTTTTCCAAATTCAAAGAAATGCGTTTTGGTTTGTTTTCTGTTTTTGTTGTGAGCCACTGATTCCAAACCACTATAAACCATAGAGCCTCTCATCACATTCATTTCATTGCTCAATGGATTGCTCAAATACACCAATTCGTCTTTGTTTTCATAAAACTTATCAGAACTTAATGAATTGGTCATAATTTCATTAAAACCTTTTCCTTTTAATAATAAAGAAACCGTTTTTTGAGCTTGCCCATCATTGCTCGAAACACCATAATTTAACGAGGCATTCAGTTCCTTTTTTAATGGAATTTGATTCAATCCATAAATTCTCAACAATTCTTCTATCACATCAATTTCTCTGGTAACATCGCTTTTAAAAACAGGCACTTCCAATTGCCATACATCCGTTTTTTTATCCAATATTTTAATTTCCAACCCTGTTAATATTTGAGCTATTTTCTCATTTGGAATTTCGATACCTGCCACTTTCAAAATATTACTCAATTTCAATTTTACTTGAAAAGGCAGAATTGGTTTTGGATAAAAATCAAAGATGGCGCTTGTTTCAACGGATTTTTCAGAAACTTTTTCCAACAAAAACACAGCCCTTTCCAATGCCTTAATAGTCATTTCGGGGTTTGTGCCTCTTTCAAATCTAAAACTGGAATCTGTATTTAATCCATGTTGCTTGGCCGCTTTTCTAACAATATCTGGCGAAAAATAGGCGCTTTCTAATAAAATGTTTTGAGTTTCAACAGTAACGCCACTCTCTGCTCCGCCATAAACCCCCGCCATGCAGCAATGCTTTTCATCGTCAAAAATCATTAATTCATTGCCTTTCAAAGTTATTTTTCGCTCATCCAAGGCAATAAACACATCGTTTTCTATGGCAGTGTCAACAATCAAATGGTCGTTTTTAAGTTTGTCTAAATCATAAGCATGCAGCGGTTGCCCTAACTCATGCAATACAAAGTTTGTAATATCTACAATAGAGTTGATTGATTTTAGTCCAATCGAATTTAATGCTTTTTTTAACCAATCTGGGCTTTCTGAAACCTTAATATTATATATTTCTAAGGCTGAAAACCTAGCGCAAGCTGTTGCATTTTTTACCTCAATCTTTGTTTTTAAAGGTATTTTTGATTGAATTGCTATAGTTTCCGGGAACAACAATGGTTTGTCAAACACGGTTGACAACTCTCTAGCAATTCCATATTGCGAAGCCGCATCACCCCTATTGGCGGTTAAACCTATTTCAAACAATCCATCTTTTTCTATTTTAAAATAATTGGAAGCAAGCGAACCAACCAAGGCATCATTTGGCAAAATCAAAATACCATCGTGGCTTTGTCCAAGCCCAATTTCGTCTTCGGCACATATCATACCTTCGCTATTTTCGCCTCTTATTTTTGCTTTTTGAATTGTAAATGGCTCGCTATTGGCAGGGTATATTTTTGAGCCTACTGTTGCCACCAAAACCTTTTGACCAACAGCAACATTGGGCGCTCCACAAACAATTGGCAAGAGATTTCCTCTTCCAATATCCACCTTTGTTAAACTCAATTTATCTGCATTGGGATGCTTTTCGCAAGCTAAAACCTCTCCAATCACAATGCCTTGCAGCCCTCCTTTTACAGAAAAACTCTCCTCAAAATGCTCAACCTCCAATCCCGTTGATGTTAAAACATCTGCCACTTCGCTAAGTGGTTTTTCTATTTCTATAAAATTTTTAATCCAATTTAATGATGCCTTCATTTTGTGTGCGAAGTTAAATATTTAATTTTTAGTAAGCAATTTGATTTAAAACATAAAAAAGAAATTTAAAACCCTATTATATTTTTTGTATTTAAACACTAATATTGCAAACCACAATGTCAGAGAAATCTACTTTATTAATGAGCAAATTAGTCATTGAATTTGAAAAACAAAGCAACGAAACCAAAGCAATTCAAATGAAAGCATACATGCGCAATCAATATAAGTTTTATGGTATTCCATCACCCCAAAGAAAAGAAATAACGAAAAAAATCATTGGTTCAACGAGCTTTAACACATTTAAAGAATTGGAATCCTTTTTACATGAATGTTTAAAAAAGAAGAACGAGAGTGGTCGTATGTTGCGCTTGACACTTTGCTGCAATTTAAAAAAAATTGGACTATCGAAAGCATTCATTTTATTGAGTTTTTTCTTTTGAAAAACACTTGGTGGGACACGCTAGACCAACTTTCTGCTAATGTTGTTGGACCTTATTTTAAATGCTTTCCTGAAACTAAATCCCATTGGATTGAAAATTGGTTGGCTTCGGAAAACTTTTGGTTAAACAGGGTTTGTATTATTTTTCAATTAAAATACAAAACCGAAACAGACTATCTGCTGCTGACTGATTCTATTTTATTATTCAAAGAAAGTAACGAGTTTTTTGTTCAAAAAGCAATTGGATGGGCGTTGCGAGAAATCTCTAAATACAACCCTCAATTTGTCATAAATTTCACAAATCAATATGAGATTAAACCTTTAAGCAAGAGAGAGGCTTTGAGAATACTCATAAAAAAATTTATAATTTCCCCATAAAAATAGATTTAAAAATGAAGGGGGATAAAATAGAACAAAGTTTCAAAAAAAATATTATTAAATAAATGAAAGTTTGGCACTAATTTTGATCAATATTAAAAATACCATAAAAAAAATGAGAAAAATTATTTATTCCCTATTTATCTGTGTTAGCATTGCATCTTGCGATACGCTTGCCACAGTTGCAAAAGAAGTATTAACCATTCCAACATCAGAAGAAGCTGCGGGCGGATTGAGAGATGCATTAAAACAAGGTTTTTCTAAAGGCGCAGATATTTTATCTGTAAAAGGCGCATTTGCAAACAACAATTTAATTAAAATTTTATTGCCGGCTGAAGCCCAAACAGTTGCAAACAAATTAACAGATTTGGGAATGGGTTCACAAGTAAACAGTGTGATTGCTAAATTAAACGAAGGTGCAGAAAATGCAGTAGGAACAGCTAAACCAATATTTATTAGCGCAATTACAGGCATGAGTTTTCAAGATGCAATGGGCATTTTAACTGGAGGAAAAAGCTCTACAACTAATTTTCTAAAAAACACAACCACAAGCGCATTAACAAGTTCATTTGAACCAAAAATTCAAACGGCTTTAGACCAAGTGGGTGTTACCAAACATTGGGGCGACCTTGTGAACACATATAATTTAATTCCGTTGGTTAAAAAGATGAATCCTGATTTGAAAGGACATGTTACAAGTAAAGCGTTAGGTACATTGTTTACAAAAGTAGAAGACGAAGAAAACAACATTCGAAGCAATCCTAATTTAAGAGGAACCGCCTTGATGAAAAAAGCATTCGCTTATGCCGATTCGCAAAAGAAATAATTAACCGACTTATACTTAAAAGGACAGAAAAAAAATCTGTCCTTTTTTAATGTTCAAAATTTTCAGAGAAGGCTTTATTCCTTCAATCTACTAATAAACTTCCTGACAAATTTGCTTTTTGCAAACTTTGCCTATTGTGCAGGTGTTGCATATAACTAATAAGCTTTCCGCTAACTTTGGGGTAACAAAAATTCGTTTCTTTTCTACTTCAATTTCTAGCATTCCATCAAATTCTTGCTTTGACACAACTTTTATTTTTGTATTAATCTGCATCCCCAAATTATCTAAATACTTTAAAAACGCAACAGAGTTGTCGGCTACCGAAGCTACTTTGCAACTTTCCCCAACGGCTATTTCCGAGAGGGTTTGTTTGAAATGCACTTTAAGCTCTCCTTTAGTGTTTGGTATTGGGTCGCCATGGGGATCAAACTGTGGAAAGCCTAGAAACTCATCTAGTTTATCTATCAACTTTGGTGAGTGAATATGCTCTAACTGCTCGGCAACTTCATGCACCTCATCCCAAGAAAACGACAACTTCTGATACAAAAATGTTTCCCAAAGCCGGTGTTTTCTTACGATTTCTAAAGCATGTTTTTTGCCCAATGCTGTTAAAGTTATTTTACCATACTTTTCGTTGTTTATCAATTCTTTTTCTTTCAACTTCTTTAGCATTTCATTTGCTGAAGCCGGTTTAATTCCCAAATGACTGGCCAAAAAATTGGTCCCAATTCCTTTTGTTTTGTTTTCGCCAACAACTTTTAACAATGCTTTTAAATAGTTTTCTTCTGTGAATGATAACATCACGGCAAACTTAATACAATTTATTTAAAAATAAATTGTTAGGCTAACCTAACTTTGTATATATTTGCACCCTAAATTCAAGTATGCGCAATTTTTTATTGTCAATAGCCCTTATTTCCCACATTGCTAATGCCCAAAACATTGACTTAAAAGGATTTTTAATTGAAAATGGCAACCCTATAAACAATGCTTCAATTTCGTTAAAAGGAACACAATTAAAAACAAAAAGCGATACAAATGGCATCTTTCAATTTAAAAATTTACCTACTAAATCGTATACAATATTAGTAATAGTGCCTGGTTTTAATAGATTTGAGGCAAAAATTGATTTAAAAAAAACCGATAGTGTTTTTAGAACATTCGATATAACCGACTATCAAGAAACATATGGAGAAATTGTAGTATCGGGCACAATGAAGCCTGTTTCTAAGTTGCAAAGCCCAGTTCCAGTCGAAATTTATGACGCAAAATTTTTTCGGGCAAATCCCACACCTTCCATTTTCGAATCTTTACAAAATATAAATGGGGTTCGCCCACAATTAAACTGCAATGTTTGCAACACTGGTGATATTCATATCAATGGATTGGAAGGGCCTTATACAATGATTTTGATTGACGGAATGCCAATTGTAAGTGGCCTCTCTACGGTTTATGGCCTAACAGGAATTCCACAATCGCTCATAGAAAGGGTTGAGATTGTTAAAGGCCCTGCATCTACGCTTTATGGTTCGGAGGCTGTTGGTGGTTTGATAAACATAATTACTAAAAGACCTGCCAATGCGCCTTTATTTTCAGCAGATATTTTTAGCTCAGATTGGGGGGATGTTAATACAGACTTGGGTTTAAAATTTAGGGCTGGAAAAAAAGCGCAATCGCTTTTGGGCGTAAATTATTTCAACTATCAAAACCCAACAGACAAAAACAACGATGGATTTACGGATGTAACCCTTCAAAACAGAATTTCCATTTTTAATAAATGGGCCATCACTAGAAAATACAATAGAGAGTTTAGCTTTGCAGCACGCTATAATTATGAAGACAGATGGGGCGGAGACATGCGTTTCGACAATAGTTTTAGAGGAGGGGATAGCATTTATGGCGAAAGTATTTACACTAAGAGATGGGAGCTATTTGGCGTTTATCAGCTACCAACAATAGAAAAAATAAAATTACAATTCAGTGCAAATACCCACCAACAAAATTCCTACTATGGTATAACACCCTATTTTGCTAATCAAAACATTTTCTTTTCTCAACTAACTTGGAACAAAAATATTGGCAAACACCATGATATTTTGCTTGGCGCATCATATCGCTACACTTATTTTGATGACAATACTGCTGCTACCGCTGATTTTGATACTATTAACATTCCAAAAAACAAGGCATCTATTATTACTTTACCTGGCATGTTTTTGCAAGATGAAATAACATTAAATAAATTAAATACTTTGCTCGTTGGATTAAGATATGATTTTAACAGTTTGTACGGCAATGTTTTTTCACCACGATTAAACTTTAAAAGAACATCTAAAGACAAAATGAATGTTTTAAGACTCAGTATTGGCAACGGTTACAGGATTGCCAATATTTTTACAGAAGACCATGCCGCTCTTACAGGTTCTAGAAAAGTGGAATTTGTTTCTGCCCTAAAACCCGAGACATCTTGGAATGGAAACATTAACTTTGTTAAAAAATTAAAAATTAGTTCCAAATCATTCTTGAGCATTGATGGAACTGCGTTTTACACTTATTTTAACAACAGAATTATCCCTGATTACGAGAAAGACCCTAATAAAATTATTTATGGCAACCTTAATGGGCATGCTGTCTCTCAGGGTGTTTCAATAAATATAGATGCAACATTCGCAAATGGTCTAAAAACTACAATAGGCTCAACATTGATGGATGTAAATTTCACAAACAATGGCCAAAAACAAAGACAATTACTGACAGAAAGATGGAGTATGGTCTGGAATTTTGGCTATACATTTAAAAAGCAAGGTCTAGAAATAAACTATCCGGGAAAGCTATATGCTTCGATGCATTTGCCCTTGCTTAGTGAGTTGGACAAACGACTTAAACAATCGCCAATACACAGCATACAAAACCTGCAAATAACAAAGTCATTCAAAAAAAACTTTGAGTTTTATGGTGGATTGAAAAATATT
>JBDNIM010000383.1:0-3549 GCA_041688295.1 Bacteroidia bacterium | reverse complement strand
TTCAGTTCAGTCTGATGAAACAGAACCATTCATAATTGGCGAACCAATTAAAGTTATGGACGGTCCATTCAGTGGATTTAGTGGTGTAATTGAAGAGGTTAATGACGATAAGAAAAAATTAAAAGTAATGGTTAAAATCTTTGGAAGAAGAACACCATTAGAGTTAAACTACAACCAAGTAGAAAAAGAATAAAAGACAATTAAAAAAAAATAAATATGGCAAAAGAAATCACAGGTTATGTAAAATTGCAAGTAAAAGGCGGACAAGCAAATCCCGCACCTCCCATTGGACCTGCATTGGGCTCAAAAGGTGTAAATATTATGGAGTTTTGTAAACAATTTAATGCAAGAACACAAGACCAAATCGGAAAAGTGTTACCAGTTGTGTTGACCGTTTATACAGACAAATCATTTGAATTTCTTATTAAAACACCTCCAGTAACTATTCAAATATTAGAAGCAACGAAAGCCGCTAAAGGTTCTGCTGAATCAAATAGAAAGAAAGTTGCTGAGCTTAATTGGAGTCAAGTTAGAACTATCGCAGAAGACAAAATGCCAGATTTAAATTGTTTTACAATTGAATCAGCAATGACGATGGTTGCAGGAACAGCAAGAAGTTTAGGCGTTACAATTTCAGGAGAAAAACCATTTTAATATTAATAGAAACAGAACATGGCACTTACAAAAAATAGAAAATTAGTAAACAGTAAAGTTGAAATCACTAAAGTTTATACTTTGGCTGAAGCAACTAAAATTGTTAAAGATATTACCTTCACAAAATTTGATTCATCAGTTGATATTGATGTTAGATTAGGTGTAGATCCAAAACAAGCTAATCAAATGGTTAGAGGTGTTGCCACATTGCCGCATGGCACAGGTAAAACCGTTAGAGTTTTGGTTTTATGCACTCCAGACAAAGAAGCGGAAGCTAAAGCAGCTGGTGCTGATTATGTTGGTCTAGATGATTACATCGAAAAAATCAGTAGCGGTTGGTTAGACATCGACATTATAATTACCATGCCTGCTGTAATGGCAAAGCTAGGTAAATTAGGAAAAATATTGGGGCCAAGAAATCTAATGCCAAATCCAAAATCGGGAACTGTTACTCCTGATGTGGCAAAGGCTGTTACCGAAGTAAAAGCTGGTAAAATTGACTTTAAAGTTGATAAAACTGGTATTATTCATACTTCAATAGGTAAAGTTAGTTTCGAACCTAATAAAATCGCTGAAAACGCAATTGAAGTAATTCAAACGCTCAGCAAATTAAAGCCCTCAGCTTCCAAAGGGACTTATTTCAAAAGTGTATATATCAGCTCAACCATGAGTCCTAGTATTTGCATAGACATCAAATCAATTCCAGGTATTTAAACAATTAAATGAACAGAGAAGAAAAAAACACAGAAATTGCCGATTTAACAAAGCAGTTAAACGCGACAAATGTATTGTACATTGCTGATACTTCTAGTATTAGTGCTGTTGATACGAATTTGTTTCGTAGAGACTTGTTTAAAATCGGCATAACAATGCGTATTGCTAAAAACACTTTAATAGCAAAAGCGATGCGCGATTCAGGAAAAGATTTTGGTGAGCTTGAAAATGTATTGAAAGGAACATCAGCTTTGATGTTTTCAGAAAACATGAAAGCTCCGGCTCAAGCCATACTTAAATTTAGAAAAAAAGGAACAAAACCAGCATTAAAAGGCGCCTATATTGATAGCGCAATTTTTATTGGCGATGACCAATTACTAGCTTTAAGTACTCTAAAATCTAAAGAAGACTTAGTAGGAGAGGTAATAGGAATGTTATTATCTCCAGCTCAAAATGTTATTTCGGCACTACAAAGTGGTGGTACAACCATTGCTGGTATCGTTAAAACATTGTCAGAAAAAAATTAATTAAAAAACAAACAATCAAAAAAACAACAAAAAAAATGGCAGATTTAAAACAATTCGCAGAACAACTAGTTAGTCTAACAGTTAAAGAAGTAAAAGAATTAGCAGACATTCTTAAAAGTGATTACGGTATCGAACCAGCAGCAGCAGCAGTTGCAGCAGCTCCAGCAGCAGCAGCAGCAGGTGAAGCAGCCGCAGAAAAAACTGAATTTACAGTTGAATTATTAACCGCTGGTTTAAACAAATTGCAAGTCGTTAAATTGGTAAAAGATTTAACAGGTTTAGGTTTGAAAGAAGCTAAAGAATTAGTTGATGGCGCACCAAAATCAGTTAAAGAAAATATTTCTAAAGCTGAAGCTGAAGCTATGAAAACTCAATTAGTTGAAGCTGGAGCTACAGTTGAGATTAAGTAATTTATACTAAATTATAACGCCAATAGACCCTTTTAACCGATGGGTCTTTTGGTGTTTTTATGTTTTTCTAAATATTATCGGTTTAAAATATTAATTATAAAATAAATTAAAATTGGCTACAAAAGTAAAGCAATCAAAAAGAATCAACTTTGGATCAGTTGAAAAGGTTATTGAATACCCAGATTTTCTTGATGTACAATTACAATCCTTCAAAGAATTTTTTCAATTAGAAACGCATGTTGATAAAAGAGAAGATGAAGGATTATATAAAGTTTTTCAAGAGAATTTCCCTATCAATGACACAAGAAATATATTCACATTAGAATTTTTAGACTATTTTGTTGACCCACCAAGATATTCTATTCAAGAGTGTATTGAGAGAGGTTTAACATATTCTGTCCCTTTCAAAGCAAAATTAAAATTATCATGTAATGACCCAGAACACGAAGATTTTGAAACAATCGTTCAAGATGTTTATTTGGGAACTATTCCTTACATGACACCAAGTGGAACATTTGTTATAAATGGAGCAGAAAGAGTAATTGTTTCTCAATTACACCGTTCTCCTGGTGTGTTTTTTGGTCAATCATACCACACAAATGGAACAAAATTATATTCTGCCCGTGTAATTCCTTTTAAAGGTTCATGGATAGAATTTGCTACTGATGTTAATAATGTCATGTATGCATACATTGATAGAAAGAAAAAATTCCCAGTTACAACTTTATTAAGGGCTATCGGATTTGAATCTGATAAAGATATTCTTAATATTTTTGGTTTGGCTGAGGAGGTTAAAGTTTCTAAAACAGGATTGAAAAAACATGTAGGTAGAAGACTTTCAGCGAGAGTTTTGCGCACATGGGTTGAGGATTTTGTTGATGAGGACACCGGTGAAGTTGTTTCAATTGAAAGAAATGAGGTTATCATCGAAAGAGACACAATATTAGAAAATTCTCATATTGAAGAGATTGTGGCAGCAGATGTTAAAACAATTATTTTAAATAGAGAAGAGGAAGGAAAAAATGATTTTTCTATCATTTATAATACCTTACAAAAAGATGCATCAAACAATGGAAAAGAAGCTGTTGAATTGATTTATCGTCAATTGAGGAATACTGACCCGCCAGATGAAGAAACAGCGCGTGGTATTATTGAAAGATTATTTTTCTCTGATAAAAGATACGATTTAGGGGAGGTTGGTAGATTTAGAATAAATAAAAAACTAAATTTAACTACTTCTATGG
>JBDNIM010000382.1:0-2935 GCA_041688295.1 Bacteroidia bacterium | reverse complement strand
CAGGTTTTAACTTCAAAAGGATGATGAATAAATATAAATCATCTTTTTGGCACTTCTTTCAAACCCTTATTTTTAAAATTATTGAAGTCATGAATTTTAATTTAAAAATAAAAATGGCTTTTTAAGGCTCGACTAATTACTCAAATCAAGGCTTTAAGAATTGCATGGTTGGAAAATTTTAAAGGTAATTATCCTATTGTTTGTGTATGTTTGTGTGGTTTTTAGAAAGACTGCCTTTAGGCGCAACATTTTTAGAGACACCATGAAAACGCATATTCACCTGACAATATTAACTTTTATTTTATTTTATGGCTGTAATTCTTCTAGGCCTGTCAACAATCTAATCAAGGTTGAGAAAGCACTATCTGAATGGATATTAATAAATGCTGACTATCCAGACTCCTATATTTCTGATTCATTTTGCGACTTTACCGAAGTTGATTTTTCAATAACCGCTAATACTTCTATAAGATACTATAGAATAACACACAACTACAAACTAAAATCAAAAGATAACATAAAAAAGGAAAACAACCATTTTTTCGTTCTTAATAAAGACTTAAAAGTTACTAATATTTCTGACAACAAAAACTCAATGTTACAAAGTGTCCCACCTTCAATATTTGAATGGGCCATCACATTTGGAGAAAATATTAAGAACATAGATTACAACGGACTTGATACAACATATTATTTCAAAAAATTTCACGATTACAAAAATATTGGAGGTAACTCATGGAGTTACTTCTTATATCTTGACGATGATTGCCTTCAATTATTATTAAATTCACTTAAGAACTATCCAAATGAAGGATTACAAATCAATAGAATTATAAAAGCAGTACCCAAATTTGAAACGGGTTTTGAAAATTTGGGGAATGGACTTAACGAATTGGGAATGGACCTCTACACAACATTAGGAAAGAATCTACAAACAAACATTGCCGTAATTCAAATGGATAATAATACGGGTGAAATTTATACTGTTGTAAGTTTTGATAAAACTAAAAGCGAAATTTGCTTTAAAGTAATAAGTAAAAAGAAAATCTTCTCTTATTCATTTGATAAGTCATATTTAAATACGGACTGTTTTAAATACAGACTAAAATATGGGAAATAAAACGTTGCATAACAGCACCGCCAAAAATTATCGGTTTCCCCAAAAGCTGTAGATTCGACCGATTTTATAGGACTGGAATTTACTACAGTCAATAATCAAAATCATCATTAAGACAATTTACTCAAAATAGCTTTAGTCTATAAAAGCAGATAGTTTTGCTAAAAACTCTTTTGAATTTTCTGCATGCACCCAATGTCCGGCATTGCTTACAATTTTAAACTGCGCATTTGGAAAATAATTTAAAATATTCTCTTTGTCCTCTTCTAGCAAATAGTTTGAATTTGCACCAGAAATAAACAACGATTCTAAGTTCATTTCATGATTAAAGGCTAACCCAGAAACAACCTCCTGATAAGCGTTTTCTATGGCTTTAATATTGCATTTCAATTCAAATTTGCCATCCGCATTGCGCTCTATGTTTTTAGCTAAAAACAATCTAACTGCCATATTAGATTCATATTTTTGCAATGCTTCGTCAATATCTTTTCTGGTTTCTAACTCCGACCAATTAATGGATTTTAAAGCCTCAAAATATGGCAAATGTCCTGCTTTATATGTTTTTGGAGCAATATCAACCACAATTAATTTTAGCAAATGGTTTTCAAACTGATGAGCCGCCCACATGGCCGTTTTTCCGCCCATGCTATGTCCAACAAGAATGAATTGAGAAATATTTAAAGAATTCGCAAGCGTTATTAAATCTTCAGCCATTAATTGAAAACTCATTTCATCGCAATGTGGCGATTGTCCATGGTTTCGGGCATCTATCGTATAAACAACATGGTTTAAGGAAAGTTCTTTGGCAATATTGTGCCAGTTATCCAACATACCAAAAATACCATGAAGAATAAAAACGGGCGTTCCGTTTTCGCCATACTTCTTATAATTAAGTAACATTACTTAAGAAAACGATTCTGAAATAATTGCAGCTTGCTCTTTATCGTGTGTTTTTTTGTATCCTGTTGCTGGACTGGCTGCACTTTTTCTGCCAATATATCTTAAAGCAAAAGGCAAATCATAACGACTCAAGTGCATCCAGGTAGCCGTATTTTTCGGTTCTTCTTGCACCCAAACAAACTCAGCTTTTCCGTATTTTTCTTTCAACTCTTTAAATTGTTTTTCAGGCAAAGGAAATAATTGTTCTACACGAACAATAGCAATGGTTTTTATTTTATCGGCTTGTTGTTTTGCAAGCAAATCGTAATAAACTTTACCTGAACACAATAAAACACGGGTTACTTTAGCTGTTGAAACAAAATCATCATCAATGATGGCTTGAAACTCACCTTCCGTAAAATCTTTTAAAGCACTTGTACAAAGCGGATGTCTCAGTAAACTTTTCGGTGTCATTGCAATTAACGGCACTCGAAATCCTTCTCTTTTCAATTGTCTTCTTAGCACATGATAATAGTTTGCAGGCGTTGTGCAATAAACGACTTGCATATTAAATCCAGCACATAATTGAAGAAATCTTTCCAATCTTGCAGATGAATGTTCTGGCCCTTGTCCTTCGTAACCATGCGGCAACATGAGGGTTAATCCACTGTATTGCCCCCATTTTGTACCTGCACTTGCAACAAATTGATCTATCATTATTTGTGCACCGTTTGCAAAATCACCAAATTGAGCTTCCCAAATAGTTAAGGAATTTGGCGCGCTAACACTGTATCCATATTCAAAACCAAGCACTGCATATTCACTAAGCAAAGAATTGTAAATACTAAATTTTGCTTGTTTTTCGGAAACATGCTGCAAAGGCACATATTCCATTTCAGAATCTTCTTTTTTAATTAAAGCATGTCTATGGCTAAAAGT
>JBDNIM010000381.1:0-1432 GCA_041688295.1 Bacteroidia bacterium | reverse complement strand
TTTTTAAATGCTCAACTAATTTAATCACTGAATCTCTCTCATTTTCTTTTTTAGCAATTTCATCTTTATTATAAATTAATTTATCTAAATCAGACATTACATAAAAATCGTTCAATATAGATTCAAGATGATTTACATCATATGTTGTATCAATTATTTTAATTGATATTCTTTTATATGAGTTTGGGTCATTTACTTTTGTTAAAAGAAATGATTCACATCCTTTTTCAATTATAGAGTCATTAACTTCTTCATTAATTTTTGAATTTCTATTTGATTCATTGCATGAGCAAATTAAAAACATAGATGAAACTAATATTACTAAAATATGTTTGGTGATTTTCATACGGCAAATATAAATAAAATCCTTCATCACTTTTTAAAATAAAAAATCAAAATTGCATCTAGAGATTCATATAATTATTTATATGTTAAGAATAAAAAATATCTGAATATAATCTTAGATTATTTCCCTAAAGAATTTGCTTTTGAAGAGCGAGAGGCAGGATAGATGCCAATAATTGTGCCTAGAACAAAAACAGTTGAAAGAATTAAAACAATATCGCTCCACTTTAACTTTACAGGATAATTTTCTATAATTGCACCTTGCATTTTTAGCAACCCATATTCTTTTTGCAAGACAATTAAAAGAACGCCAATAAAGACGCCTATAAAAGCACCAATTCCAGATATTAACAATCCATTAAAGAAAAATATTTTCTTTATGTTAAATGAACTCATCCCAATGGCCGACAAAGTTTTTATGTCATTTTGCTTTTCAATTACTAACATTGTTAAACTTCCAAGCGCATTAAAGGCAGCAATTAGCAAAATAAAAGTTAAAATAAAATAACTTGCCCATTTCTCACTTTTGAACATTTTATAGAGCGATGACTGCTGTTCGTATCGATTTAAAACATTAAACCCTATTCCTACTTTGTTTTTTAGGCTTAGAATAGCTTCATCAATATTGGTTTTCTGATTATAATTAATTTCCATTGAGCTTAATTTTCCAACGCTTTCAAACAAAGACTCTGCAAAAGAAAGCGGAACAAAAACGGTCTTATTGTTTACCTCCTCATCTAATAAAATCTCAGCCCCAGGTTCGATTCTTTTTTCAATAACGGCATCAACATCAGTAAGGCTAAATTCTCCCTTTCTTGGGGTTATTAATGACAATTTATTGAAAGGAGAATTTACATCAACACCTAATTTGGATGCTAGATTAGCGCCCAATATTGCAAACTCTATACTGTCTTCGAATAAAACAGGCATTCCGTTTATAATTTCATTGTCAAGATTATTTTCTGCAAAATAGTTGTTTTGAACCCCTTTTACCCTGCACACTGATTGGTAATCATGGTTTCTAATGGCGGCATTATCTTCCAAAACAAAGTTAATGTTCTTTATGCTTCCAGTATCCGACAAATGC
>JBDNIM010000380.1:0-6621 GCA_041688295.1 Bacteroidia bacterium | reverse complement strand
TATTATGTGTTATCTCATTGTTATCCTCTTGTAGAAAAGAATGGTGGAACCCAAAAAAGGTAGCAGAACCAACATTGCCTCCCATAACTGCCGAAGGCAAAGGAACTTTTGGTTGTTTGATAAATGGCAAAGTATGGGTGTCATCTGCCCCAAGAGCATTTTGTAATTATACGCCATGGTATTATGCCATAAGAAGTAGTCTTGATTTGTATGCTAGTTTTTATTTGTATGGAAGTAAAAATGGTGGTAAGGATGTCGTGGTTCTAGGTTACGATAGTATTTTTGGCCCTGGTGTTTACCCGTTGCCCCAGCCTGGCTTAATAAATAGGGCAAGTGGATATACATTTAAATTAAACAGAGAATATACAGCCTATAATCTGCAATCAGATTGGCCAATAAAAACAAAAGGCTCAGGTGTTTTAAATATTCATACGCTTGATACTATAAAAGGAATTATAGCGGGCACTTTTAATTTTAAAGCCATTAATAGGGATAATGTCGAGGATACAATTAACATAACCGAAGGAAGGTTTGATATAAAGTTTTAGTAAGGCTAGTTGTCAATTTTTGATTTTTATTTCTTAAAGTTGTTTTAATCTTTAGTCTTGCGTAATTTATGCAAAGGAATATATGACTAAGGTCTTTGGGTTCTATGGATTTTAATTTATAGAAATATAGGCTGGTATTCAATTATGGCAATCCAATTAAAATTATTTTTTGCAAATATCTTTTCGTTCACAATGCAATAAACACATTGCTTATGAAAGCCACATAATATGAAAAGCATATTCGGTATTAACCGCCATTTTTCTTGCTCATTTATTTGTTTTGATGCTATTTTTAACAATCAGAAAGAGAGAAAATGCAACAAATGCAATTAATCCACAATAAACCCATCTTTCATCACCAGTTTTCTGTCGGCCATGTTTGCAAACTCCTCGTTGTGGGTAACAACAACGAAAGTAATATTAAATTCTTTTCTTAAATTCAAGAACAATTGGTGCAACTCGTGTGCATTTTTACTGTCCAGATTCCCACTTGGCTCATCTGCAAAAATAATTTTTGGCTGATTCATTAAAGCCCTAGCCACAGCACACCTTTGTTGCTCGCCCCCCGATAATTGGTTGGGTTTGTGTTCAAATCTGTGAGATAATCCCAAATATGTTAGCAATTCTCTGGCCCTTGCAGATGCTTTTTTCAAAGAAACGCCTTGAATTAAAGCTGGCATACAAACATTTTCTAAACAAGTAAACTCAGGCAACAACTGATGGAACTGAAAAATGAAACCAATGTTTAAATTTCTGAACTCGGCAAGCTTTTTGGCTTCCATTCCATTAATATTTTGGTTTAAAATGCTTAAACTACCTCCGTTTGCTTTGTCTAAAGTACCCAAAATTTGCAGCAAAGTGGTTTTTCCTGCGCCCGAATCGCCCACAATGGAAATAAATTCGCCTTCCTTTATTGTTAAATCTATCCCTTTCAGTATAGAAATGTCGCCATATTGTTTAGTTATCCCCAATGCTTCAATCATGTATTGCGAAAGTGCGACTTTTTTGAAATAAAACAAAACAAAATCAATAAATTTTTATAATTTTGCAACCTTAATCATAAAAAAACAATTTTTTAAAGTAAATGAATATACACGAATATCAAGCCAAACAAATTTTAAAATCTTTTGGTGTAGCCATCCAAGAAGGCATTGTTGCAGAAACACCCGAAGCCGCTATTGAAGCTGCAAAGCAAATTCAAGCACAAACGGGTTCAGACTGGGTGGTTATAAAAGCACAAATACACGCAGGTGGAAGAGGAAAAGGACAAACCATTAAATCTGAACAAAAAGGTGTTGCAGTGGCTAAAAACTTAGACGCTGTAAAAACCATTGCTGAAAATTTATTAGGCGATACTTTGGTAACCATTCAAACAGGTGAAAAAGGCAAACTTGTGAGCAAGATATTAGTGGCTCAAGATGTTTTTTATCCAGGAGCAAACGAACCTAAAGAATATTACATCAGTGTTTTATTAGACAGAGCAACTAGCAAAAATGTAATTATATACACCACAGAAGGTGGAATGGACATTGAAGAAGTGGCAGAACATACCCCAGAAAAAATACACAGAGAATGGGTAGATCCAAAAATTGGATTTCAAGCTTTTCAAGCAAGAAAAATTTCTTTTAACCTTGGATTATCTGGCGTTGCGCAAAAAGAAATGGAGAAATTTGTTACAGCGCTTTATCGTGCCTATAACGAAACAGACAGTGCAATGTTTGAAATCAATCCGGTTTTAAAAACTTCGGACGATAAAATTATTGCAGTAGATGCAAAAGTAGATATAGACGACAATGCTTTATACAGACATAAAGACTATGCTTTGTTGAGAGACGAAAGCGAAGAAGACCCAACAGAAGTGGAAGCTAAAAAATTCAATTTGAATTATGTAAAACTGGATGGTAATGTTGGTTGCATGGTGAATGGCGCAGGTTTAGCTATGGCAACTATGGACATCATTAAATTGAGCGGTGGCGAGCCAGCTAATTTCTTGGATGTGGGCGGCACGGCAAATGCTGAAACTGTGGAGGCAGGATTCAAAATTATATTAAGCGACTCCAATGTTAAAGCTATTTTAATTAATATCTTTGGAGGTATTGTTCGTTGCGACAGGGTGGCTCAAGGTGTTGTTGATGCTTATAAAAAATTAGGCAACATAAGTATTCCAATTATTGTTAGATTGCAAGGCACAAATGCTGTGGAAGCTAAAAAACTAATAGACGAAAGTGGACTAGAAGTGAAATCAGCTATTTTATTGAAGGAAGCTGCTGAACTGGTCAAAGAAGTTTTAGCTTAAAATATTGTTTATTTTTTTTAGAAAAAAACTTTATGTTTGCTGCTTTAAAAAATAAATAATAATAATATGGGATTTATTAAAGAATTCAAAGAATTTATTAACCAAGGAAATGTGGTTGACTTGGCTGTAGCCGTAATTTTAGCTAGTGCGTTTGGTAAAATTGTAACATCGCTTGTTGATGATATAATAATGCCAATAATTGCAATGATAGGCGGAGTAGATGAAATTGCAGAATTAACACTAGGCCCTGTTTTAATAGGCAAAGTTTTAGCAGCTTCAATTAACTTTATTATTATTGCTTTTGTTCTATTTTTGATTATAAAAACGATGAACAAAGTGAAACTACAAAAATAAAATAACAACTTTTAAATAAAAAATGCCAAACTATTAAGTTTGGCATTTTTTTGTTGCCAAATAGAAAATACAAGTTTACAATGAAAAAAAGTAATACTAAGTTTAAGCGTTTTGTTTGCATTGAAGGCAGCAAATGCACAAGATGACGAAATTAAGAACAAAGCAGCCGAAAAAACAACGGTTAAGGATATTAAAGACACAGGTTGGGTAAAAGGGGGCTTTTTTAGTACCAACTTGTCAAACACAACATTCTCAAATTGGGCGCAAGGGGGAACAAATAACACGGCTATTATTGCAAACTCTAGTTTGTTTGCTATCTATAGGCCGGAAAGTGGCAAATATATTTGGGAAAATTATCTCGATTTAGCTTATGGTGTCATCAGAAGCGGAGGCGGTAAAATTGAAGACCCCAATAATTCAAGCGCTAAAATAACAAACCCATTTGTAAAAAACGAAGATAAATTCGTTTTCTTATCTAAATATGGTAGAAAAATTCATGAAAAATTGAGTGTTGCCGGACTTTTTAGTTTAAACACACAGCTGGTGCAGGGATGGGCTGGGACGGATATTTTGAGACAAAACAGCCATGTATCAAACTTTTTGGCTCAGGGTTTTGGTTTCGTTTCTGTGGGTATTGATTATAAACCACAGCCATATTTCTCCATCTACGCATCGCCTATCACCGCAAAATACACGACTGTTAGAGAACAAAGATTGGCAGACTTAGGTTAATATGGTGTGGAAGGTGCAGAATATAGCTATGCTGACACAGTAGGAGGAAAAGCCCCCGTGAAAATTAAAGACGGTCAAAAGTTTCGTTCCGAGATTGGGTGGTATATAAATTTATCTTTTATCAGAGACATTGCAAAAAACATTAACCTGCAATCTAGATTAGAGCTGTTTCAAAATTATAATACCCTGCAAGCCACAAGAGTGGACAGAAACTGGCAAAACACCCTAAACATGAAGGTTAATAAATATATTTCTGTTTCTTTAATTAATCAAGTTATATGGGATCATGATGTGGATGTTAACCCATCGCAAGAGGGCGCGCAAAGGAAAGTGCAGTTTAAAAACTTTTTTGGGGTTGGTTTCACCGCAAAATTTGGCGATAAATTATAAAATAACAAAAAATAATATTACATTTGAAAGTCTTGATACCTAAAATCAAGACTTTTTTTATGCAAACACTCGCCATCCATAACATTAACCCAGAGGAAAACAAAATAAAAACCGCTGCCCAAATTTTAATGTCTAACGGCATTATTATTGTTCCTACAGATACCAACTACGCAATTGTTTGCCTTTTGGGAAACAAAAATGGGATAGAAAAAATATGTAGAATTGTAGGTAAGAAACCCGAAAAGGCTAATCTATCTATCCTTTGCCAGAACTTAAAATTCATTAGTGATTTTACGCTTCAGTTTAGCAAAAGCACTTATAAAATGTTAAATAAAAATTTGCCTGGCCCATTCACATTCATTTTGAATGCAAACAACAAAGTGCCAAAGCTGTTTTTAAATAAAAAGAAAACCATTGGTATCAGGGTGCCCGACAACAATATTTTGTGTAAAATTATCGATTTTGTGGGCGAGCCCTTGGTTTGTTCTTCCATACACATTGAACAGGAGGAAGACGAAGCCATTGCGTTTCAAATACCAGAAATTGAAAAACAGTTTCAAAAAAATGTAGATTTAATTATTGATGGCGGCAATTGTCCCAATCAGGGCTCAGCTGTTGTGGACTGCACTGGCGATGAACCAATGATTATAAGAGAAGGTTATATGCCTTTGAAAGATTAGTTGCCGAGTTCAAGGTCGTATCGGTGTAAGTTTTCTGTGTAATAGTTTGGTGTTATTTTTAATAATTTAAAGCCATGTTTTTCATAAAAAGGGAAAGAATGTTGGGTGGTGTCCATGCGCATTGGTTCGGTGGGGAACGCCTCTCTAAAAATGTTTAGAAATGGCACAACCTTTTATGTCATTCAAAAATATTGCGAAAGCTTTTAATTTAGTTTAACTAAATAAAATCTTTGTTACCATCCCCATTTTGCAAGAGAGAACAATATAAACTAAAACACCCTTATTAAGTTTGAACGCCCAAAAAACTAATATTTTTTAGATGAATAAAATACAGTTATTTTTGCAGTTGAATAAAAATGGCTAAGGTAGTTATTGGTTTAAGCGGTGGTGTCGATTCTTCGGTGGTAGCTTTTTTGTTAAAAGAGCAAGGCCATGAGGTGATAGGCTTATTTATGAAAAATTGGCACGACACAAGCGTAACAATTAGCGATGAATGCCCGTGGATAGACGACAGCAACGATGCCATGATGGTTGCAGATACTTTAGGCATTCCTTTTCAAACCATAGATTTAAGCGAAACCTACAAAGAGCGAATTGTCGATTATATGTTTGCTGAATATGAGGCCGGCCGAACACCCAATCCGGATGTTTTGTGCAACAGAGAAATAAAATTTGATGTGTTTTTAAAAACTGCGTTGCAGCTTGGGGCCGATTTTGTGGCAACAGGACATTATTGTCAAAAAGGAGAAATAGAAACCGAAAACGGCCTCTATTTTCAGTTGCTAGCAGGCAATGATGTAAACAAAGACCAAAGCTATTTTTTGTGTCAATTGAACCAAGCGCAGCTAGCCAAATCTTTGTTTCCAATTGGCGCGTTAACCAAGCCCAAAGTGAGAGAAATTGCCAATAAAATTGGATTAACCAACGCCAATAAAAAAGATTCGCAGGGCTTGTGTTTCATTGGAAAAGTCCGCTTGCCAGAGTTTTTGCAACAGCAGCTAAAACCTAAAAAGGGAGATATCATAAAAATAGAAAGCAGCGCATTGGTATATCAAGAAACACAAGATTTTACATTATTGGAAAGTGCTTTGTCTTTGCATTATAACCGCGAAATGGGCAAAAAAGTGGGCGAACACCAAGGCGCACACTATTTTACAATCGGGCAGCGCAAGGGGCTAAATGTTGGCGGAATGGCAGAAGGCATTTATGTTATAGCAACGGATACAAAAACAAATACTGTATATATTGGGATGGGAGACAATCATCCAGGTTTGCATAAAAAAGCTTTGCTCATAGAAAATAAAGATGTGCATTGGGTGCGCCCAAATTTAAGACTCGAAGAAGGTGAAAAAGCAGAGTATTTGTGCAGGATAAGATACCGTCAACCGCTAGTAAAAGTGATTTTGCATCAATTAAAAGAGGGTTTGTTAATCGCTTTTGAAACACCAACCAAGGCCGTTGCGTCTGGTCAGTTTGCCGCTTGGTATTTAGACAATGAGTTGGTGGGCAGCGGAGTTATTTCGAATTATTAATTCTTTTTGCCTCGTTCCAATAAACATCCATTTTTTCTAATCCCATGTCTTTTAGGTTCTCGTTGTTCTCTTGTGCTTTTAGCTCAATG
>JBDNIM010000379.1:0-2161 GCA_041688295.1 Bacteroidia bacterium | reverse complement strand
TTTTATGGGCAAATTATCGTTTAGTTTTCATTCTTGTTTTAATGAATTGGGATATTAAACCCAAATTATGCATTAGAAACGAACTAAGTGAGTGAACTAAAGTATTATACCGCATCGCACTATGTAATTGTCCAAAAAACTGGACTAAACATATTTAAGTGAGGCATTGTAAGTTGGGTTTAACCCCGTTTTAGTATTTGTAATCAGCCAAATTTATTGGGATGATTTACAAATACTAATGCAATTGCGCATTTCTAATGCGTAGTTTGCGTTAAAAAAAACAAAACGCTCTTGTTTAAAAACATATAATACAATACCTTTGCACCCGTTAAAAAAACAACCCCAATGACCACAAACAGATCTTTCACAATGATTAAACCCGATGCTGTTAGCAACGGAAACACAGGAAAAATTATCAACGACATTATCGCAGGCGGTTTTAAAATTAAAGCAATGAAATATTTGCATTTATCCCAAGCCCAAGCCGAAGCTTTTTATGGCGTGCACAGCGAGCGTCCTTTCTTCAAAGACTTGGTTAGCTTTATGGTTAGCGGTCCAATTGTAGCTATGATACTAGAAAAAGAAAATGCAATCGAAGATTTTAGAGCCTTAATAGGCGCAACAAATCCAGAGCAAGCAGCAGAAGGAACCATCAGAAAAAAATATGCTAAAAGCATAGATGCCAATGCCATTCATGGCAGCGACAGCAATGAAAATGCTGATATCGAATCAAATTTCTTCTTTTCTAGCTTCGAAAGATTTTAAGAAAAGAATATTCCACAAAAAAAGCCTTTCTCAAAAGAGTAAAGGCTTTTTTTGTGCCCTTTTATTTTTCTATCACTTGCATAAAAAATCGAAACCCCAGTGTTGCATTTAGTCCATTATAGGTTTCTTCGTTTTCAATTTGAATAAAATGCATGAATGAATTGAAACTACCGCCCTTGCTAATGCCTTTTTTGTCCAACATTTCTGCTACATTACCCGAAGTGTTTTTTAATCCAAATTCATTTGGGAAAAATTGGTCAACAGGGTTTGTTAGCGCATATCCATCGTCAATCTTGCTAATGCTTAAATTATTATTAGGGTATTTATATTGGGTTTGATAGTGCTTTAAGGCATAGTTTGAGTCACTAAAATCAATTGGTATATTTGGTGTGTCATCAAAATAAACTTCCCTTAATGGCCAGAAATTTGCCAAATACGCGCCTTTCGAGTTTCTAAAATAATAACCATCCCACGGAAACGGAGTATAAGTTTTACCACCTCTAGCCGCCAGTTCCCATTCTGCTTTGCTAGGCAATTTGAACAATGCTTTTTTAAAGGGTCGGTCTTTAGAATTATTGTATTTCTCTGTCAACCATTGGCAAAAAAGAACCGCACTTTCATAACTTATATTAACCACCGGAAACTTGTCGAACATGGGGTGCTAGCCATATTGGTTTTGATATGGATATTGTGAAAATCTGCCCCAAGCATCATTTTGAGGGGAACAATTTGTGCATTTTGTTTCATTCAAAAATGTATTGTAAAGCAAGTTGCTTGTTTCAAAAACAGAAGCATACAAACTGTCTTTTACAAAAGCCAATTGTTTGCCAATTGTTTTTGCATTTATGTTTAATGCTGCGGTTTGTAGGTTTTTTTTGTAAGAAATAATTTCAATCACCGCACGAAACCCGATTTTTGCACTTGTGTAACCTTCTTCCAAAATTTCATTAGGGTAATCAATCCTTGCTCTAAAAGGCAAGTCTTTCCAGCTGCCGCCCATCGCTTTTCTTTCTTACACCCATTCCGCTGCGTTACCGCAAATATTATAAAGTCCAATGGTGTTGGGCCAATAAGTATCAACAGGGGCGGAAATTGAGCCAATATCGTAAAGATTCATTTCTGGAAAAGTTTCATTAAGTTGAGTATTCAATAAAGATGTATTTTCACCCCTTTTTTTGCCTCCTTGCATTTTAAGGGTATTGCAGGGCCAAGGCCAAATGGCATCATCCCCCAATTTGCCTTGGGCCGCCTTTTTCCATTCTGCTTCGTTTGTCAAACGAACAATAAATTCTGCTATATTTAGCTTTTTAAAATCCTCTGATTCTATAATCTGCTGTATTTTCCGCTTATACTAAGCTTCTGCATTTTTCATGCTAATGCCCACCAAAGGGTATTT